>PMJE01000028.1 GCA_003157315.1 Myxococcales bacterium
GGCCACGCTCGGGCAATCGTGCTCGTACACTGGGGGCGACATGTGTCTGAGCGCTCTCGTCTGCAACTCGGCCGGCAAGTGCGCCGCGCCCGGGCTCGCCTACGAGGGTTCGTGTAGCGGAACTCCGCCCTACCCGTACTAGCGAAGCGGCGATGATGGACGGCGGCTTCGCCCGGCACTGCTTTTGGCAAAGAAGCCGCTTGCCAAGACTGCGGCAGCGGACGAACATCCGACCGAACTACGGCGGAGAATGTCGGCACCATGGCTTGCTGGAAGGTATTGCTTGCTAGCGCTGTCTTTCTGCTCGCGGCGACGAGCGCGCGAGCGGCTGATCGAGAAACCCAAGAACGCACGGCGAAGAAGGCGTGTCTGCTCGGGGATTTCAAGCAAGGTACCGAGATTCTTGCCGACCTCTATCTCGACACCAACGACCCGACCCATATCTACAACCAGGGCCGCTGCCTCGAACAGAGCGGACAGAATGAGACGGCAATTCTTCGTTTTCAGGAGTACCTGCGCAAGGCCGAGGGCTTGTCGCCAGCCGATGCGGATGCGGTTCGCAAGCGGATCGATGACTTGCAGGCGGCGCTAGACCGTAGGGGCAAGCCAGCGCCGGCCGAGCCGGCAGTTGCACCAACCCCTGCTCCAGAGGCCACGACATCGCCGACAATCCCAGTTGTATCCACGATACCTCCGTCTGCGGCGCCCGCTCCCACGCCTGAACCTCTTGCACTTGCGCAATCTGCACCGAACCCGGAGCCTCCCGCCGGCCAGCCTGTGTACAAGACTTGGTGGTTTTGGACGGGCATTGGCGCGGTGGTCGTGGGAGGGGTCGTGGCCGCGGTTGTACTCAGCTCGAAATCGGCGGCGCAATCCCCTGCCTGCGAGAAGGGAGTCGCATGCGCTCCATGACTTGCCGACTTTTCTCCACCGGCGTCCTGGCGGCCATTCTGCTTGCCGCGGGATGTGGAACGGATCAGGGAACCGGGCTTCTGGCTCTCAGCATCTCCCCCGATCCCACAAATCCGCCGGCGTCGGCGAGCAAGATTGTGCTCATCGGACCTGGAATCAACCGGACGTACAAGGGACCGTTTCCGCCTGGGGGCGACGCGGGAGCGACCTTGCTGGTGGAATTTCCCAACCTCCCTGCCGGCAATTCCGTCGCCGTGACCGTGCAAGCCTATGACAGTGGCGGATGCAAGGTGGGCGTGACCTCGGCCCCGGTTTCGATCACAATCACGGCTGGCGCCAAGACCGGGCCATTCGACGTGTATCTCAAGGCTGTCGCAGGGTGCGGAGATGGAGGCATCTTGGGCGGTTCGCAAGACAGCGGAGCCGGCGGGGCTGACACCGGCGGCGTTAATGCCAGCTTGGATGGGCGACTGGCAGATAACCGCGCTGCCGACAAGCCTGCGGATGCTTTCGCAACTGACGGCGGCGCGGATCTGACTGACGCTGGACAAGATAGTGGCACCGGTGAAACCAGCGGCAGTGGCGATGCCTGGGTCCCAGACGCCTCTGACGGTCCGCCGGATGTGCCCATCAGTGGCGCGGATGGCGGAGCGACTGGCGGCTCAGGGGGCAGTGGCGATGCCATAGTGCCAGACGCCCTTGTCGTTAGGGCGGATGTTTCCGTCGGAGGCGCGGGTGGGGGAACGACCGGCGACACGGGCAGCAGCGGCGATGCCGGGGTGCCAAACGCCCCTGATGTTCCCGTCGGTGGCACGGGTGGCGCGGGTGGTACGGCGGCTGGCGGTACAGCCACTGGTGGATCAATGGCAACTGGTGGCACCACGGATACCGGTGGAATCCCGACAACCGGCGGAACAACGGCGAGCGGCGGCACGACCAGTGCTGCAGGGACTACTGCGACAGGCGGAACGACAGCGGGCGGCGGGATGACGAGTGCGGGCGGGGCCACGACCGGCTCGGGCGGCGCCGCGGGCGCGGCTGGCGGGACCGCGGGAACGAGCACAACGCCTGGATGGGGAACGCCCGTGTCTGGCGGTCCCACGGGCACGGGGGTTGCGGCCACGGTGACCGTGGACCCCAGCACCACGGTGGGGACGATCGGTCCCGATTTTGCCGGGTTCAGCTACGAAAAGACGCACATAATGAATGGCTCGNNGTTCAGCTACGAAAAGACGCACATCACGAATGGTTCACTTGCCAGCACCAACACGAATCTGATTGCGCTCCACAAGCTCCTCGGTTCTCCGATGATGCGGCTCGGGGCCAACGATGTCGAGGTTTGCAGCTGGGGTGGCACCGGGGCGGCACCTACGCAGCCATCGGGGCCGCCATTCATGCATACGATCTACACGGGAATGGTTGACGAACTCTGCGGCTTTCTGGCCGCGACGGGGACCAGAGTTGTCTATGGCGTCAATTTCAAGTTGAATGACGTTACGGCCTCCGCAGCGGAGGCGGCCTACGTCATGGGAAAGTGTCCGCCGAGCATCTTTGCATTCGAGATCGGCAACGAGATCGACAAGAATGGGAGCTGGACCGCCCAACAGACGCAGTACGAATCGTTCGGGACCGCGATTCTCGCCGCGCCAGGCGCTCTGTTGGCTGGCCCGGGTTCCACCGGTGGATCCTACTCATCGTTCAGTGTTCCATTTGCCGAGTCCGAGTCGGCGAAGTTCGGCAGCATGCTCACCCTTCTGACACAGCACTACTACGTGGCCGGAGCCGGTTCGGCAGGCGCGACGGCGGCCAGCCTCCAGGCGGTATCGTCCACTTTCCAAAATCTCGTTACTACGATGAATGGTGCTGCCACAAGCAACAGTATTCCAAATGGCTACCGCTTGGGGGAAACCAACACCTTTTCCGGTCATGGTCAGGCGGGCGTAAGCGATACGCTCATCGCGGGTCTATGGGCGCTCGATCAGATGTTCGTGATTGCCAAGAGTGGCGGCAGCGGCGTCAATTTTGACGGCGGCGAGATCGGGATGGATGGAACGAGGCCCTTCTACGATGAGCCGATTCAAGAGACCAATGGTTTAGTGGTGCAGGTACAGCCGGAATACTACGGCATGCTCCTCTTCACCCAAGCCGGCCAAGGCCCCATGGTTTCCACTGCCGTCAACACGAACATCACCAATTTCACCGCGTATGCCGTCAAGCCAAACGGATTCATAAGCGTGGTGCTCAACAACCGGAGCGACACGAGCGGCGTTAGCGCCACGGTGGATCTCGGATCCCCGGTGAGTAGCTCGAGCGCGATCTATCTAGAGGGGATGCCTTCTGGCTCACTGACGGCGCCGGCCGGATCCGTTACCCTAGCTGGCGCCCTGGTTACTGCGGCGGGCGAGTGGAATCGCAATCCACCCTACATTCAGGCGACATCGGGGAATACCGTGTCAGTGTACGTGCCCCCTGCGAGCGCAGCGCTTGTCCGCGTCCTGCAGTAGGGGACTCTTGAACGGCCGCTCCAGGGCTGCCCCCCCGGCCGGCAAAGGTTAGCCACCTGCCGATGGGACCTCACCAAGGTTGGATAGCGCCTCACCCATGTTGAGTTCGACAACGCAGCGTCGGTGCCCCGCAAATGTCCGGTGGCAAGCCACTCATCATGTCTGAAGGAGAGCGCGCAGCTTCGCCACGAACCGTGGCTGCGCCAGCGACGGCGCGGCGTGGTCGCCGGGGAACTCGACCAGCGGCACGCCCAACCGCTCGGCCGCCCTCGCCGCGCATCGGTACGCGACGAACGGGCGGCCGTCCTCGCCGCCCGCGAGCACGAGCCGGCTTGTTACCGTGGCCAGTCGCTCGATATCCGGCAGGTAGACGCGCGCCGACCTCGCCTCACGCCTGACAAAATACTTTCCATTGAGCGCCCGGCGCCGCTCCACTTCAGGCGGCAGGTTGGTCGGCGCCGCCAGCTTCACGCCGATGGCCGCCGCGTACTTCGCGATCGAGGCGGGATCGTTCGGATCGGGCAGTGGCGGCCGCTCGCTCTCGGGGATGAGGGTATGGGTTGGCGGCTCGTGTGCAACCAGCAGCCTGACCTGCTCGGGATGGCGAGTCAGCAGCTCGAGACCGATCAGAGCGCCCAGGCTGGAGCCAAACACGTACGCCGGCTCGGAGGTGAGCGCGGCGAGCACGCGGTGGGCGTCGTCTCCCGCGGTCTCGATGGGGATAATCGACGTGTCGCCCGGATCGTCGAGCGGACTGCGCGCGTAACCACGTCGATCGTAGGAAGCGACTGTGTAGTCGGACTCGAGGCTATCGGCGAGCGCGCCTAGCGCATCGGCGTCGCCACCGCCGCCACTCAGAAGCAGTAGTAGGGGGCCACGGCCGCACAAGTGGTAGTGGAGGCTCGCACCGGGCACGGAAACTGTCGCGGTCTTCATGTGCTGGGGCTCCTTTCAATCTCGCAAACCAGCCGTTCGCAAAGCGCGTTTGCCAGGGTCTCGATGCTGCCGGCGAGCAAGGTGCGCACTGGCAACCCTACCCGCAGGTCTTGCATGAGCCGCTCGCCTAGTTGGATGGAGGCGAGGGAGTCGAGGCCGATCTCGACGAGAGGCCGGCCCGCCTGAACCATCCGTGCGGGGTCATGGCCGAGTATCACATTGATGGTTTGGGCAAGATAGTCGCGCAGCAGGGCCGGGCGGTCGCGCTTGCTGGCGTCGAGCAGGCGCACGAGCGCAGGCGAATGGCGCAGCGGCGCAGGCGCTGCGGGCGAGATTTCGCCTTCCTCGGTCCGACCGCGGACCACGCTTGGCAACGGCGTCCGCGCTGTCGCCAGCCCACGCGGCACCCAGTGCTCATGCCGCTCAAATGGGTAGCCTGCAAGCGGCACGCGCCGTCGGCGCTCACTCACATGGACCGCATTCCAATCGATGCGCACACCGTGCAGCCAGAGCTCGCCCAACCCTTCAAGCAGCACCTCGCGGTCATTGCGCGCTTCGCTGGCCGAGCGCAACGACGACACACAGGCAAGGGGAGCCAGCTCCGCGTGCAGCCGAGCCAGAGTCGATAGGCTGCGCCCAGGCCCGACTTCGACAAGCACAGCATTCGGCAGACCGGCGAGCGTACGCAGGCCATCGGAGAAACGCACGGTACTGCGCAGCAGGTGGCTCCAATAGTCGGGCGCGGTTGCCTGCGCGGGCGTGATCCAGGTGCCGGAAACGCCCGAGACATACGGGATTTGGGGCTCAAGAATCTCGTGACGGGCCAGCTCGGCGGTGAAGTCCGCGAGCGCGGGTTCCATCATCCACGAGTGGAAGGCGTGCGAGGTGTGCAGTAGGTGATGGTCGATCTCCTCGGCGACCAGCCGCTGAGTGAGCGCGGCGATCTCCGGCTCAGGCCCGGCGAGCACGCAGAGTTTCGGCGCATTGACCGCGGCCAGCGAGATCTTGTCGTTGCAAAGCGCGAGCGCGTCGCTCTCGGGCAAATGCACGACCAGCATCTGCCCGCGCTGCAGCGCCTGGATCAGGCGGCCGCGCCGGGCAATGAGCGGAAGGGTCAACTCGACCGACATGACGCCGGCGAGACACGCGGCGGTGTGCTCGCCAATGCTGTGGCCAATCATCGCGTCGGGAAAGACACCCCAGCGCATGAGCAACCGCGCGAGCGCCCACTCGGTGACGAACAACGCCGGCTGCGCAACACGAGTTTGCGTGAGCAGGGCAGCGCAACGCCCGTCATCGGCGCCTGACGGGTAGAGAATCTGCCGCAGATCGAATTCGAGCTCGCGAGACAGCGCCTCAGCGCAAAGGTCCACATCGGCGCGAAAGCTCGGCTCGTCCTGGTACAGGCCGCGAGTCATGCCAACGTACTGCGCGCCTTGCCCGGGGAACATGAAGACCAAGCTGGGAGCCGCACCGTCATGGCGTCGGGCGCGCGCGCCGTCGTGGTCGTCGGACGCGGTAGCCGTGAGCTTGGCCAGCGCATCCTCGCGGTCGCGGCACACGATGGCCCGGCGGCAGGCGAAGTCGGCGCGCCCTGCTTGCAGCGACCACGCGATGTCGGCCAGCTCCGTCGACTGGCTTCTCTCGATCTCCGCCAGCAAAGCGGTGCCGACCGCAGCCAATGCCGTCTCGGTGCGCGCCGATAGGGTCAGGAGCTGCCACGGTTTCGAACTATCGGACTGGGCGGGCAGCGGTGCTTCCTCAAGAATGACATGCGCGTTGGTTCCACCGACACCGAAGGAGCTCACAACGGCGCGGCGGACTCGGCTCGGCGAGGGCTTCCACGGACGCAGCTTGGTGTTGACGAAGAACGGGCTATGCGCGAAGTCGATCTGCCGATTGGGCCGCTCGAAGTTCAAGCTCGGTGGCAGCTCGCCGTGCTCAAGCGCGAGCACTGTTTTGATCAAGCCGGCAATGCCGGCCGCGCGGCTCAAATGCCCGATGTTGGCCTTGACCGAGCCGATGGCGCAGGTGCCAGGGCGAGCGCCTGCGTCGCTGAAGACGCGGGTCAGCGCCCCGATCTCGATGGGATCACCAAGCGCCGTGCCAGTGCCGTGGGTCTCGACATAGTCAATGGCGTCGCCCGCAAGGCCCGCAGCGGCCTGGGCGGCGGCTATCACGGTGGCCTGGCCTTCCAGGCTGGGGGCGGCGAAGCCGACCTTGACTGCGCCGTCGTTGTTGACCGCCGAGCCGCGAATCACTGCCGAGATGGCGTCGCCGTCGGCCAGCGCATGCTCGAGCCGCTTGAGCACAACCACACCGGCGCCGCTGCCAAAGACCGTGCCCTGGGCCTTTTCATCGAACGGCCGGCAGTGCCCGTCGCGCGAGGTGATCCAGCCTGCTTGATAGCGATAGCCGGAA
>PMJE01000052.1 GCA_003157315.1 Myxococcales bacterium
CGGACGATCGGGCGTTGGTGAAATCGAAGGACGTCAAGATTGGGCGAAACTTCGCATTGCTGCTGGGAATGGCGGGGGCATTGCTGTTCACCGCTTTTTACGAAGGGTATGTGGGGATCGTCGACTGGCGGTTCGCGGCGGTCCTGCTTTGCGGGCTGGGCACTATGGCCTTTCTCTCGCTGGTGGAAACCACCGGCAGAATCCTTTCGTTGCTCGTGGCGGTCTTTGCCATCGAGTTGGTGAAGGAAACCCTGGGTATCAAGTACGGGCTTTGGGTGTATCACGGAAAGGATGGCAGGTACCTATTCGGCGTGCTGAGTTGGGTCATGGGCGGTGTGTCCGTCTTCACGCTGGCCAAGTGGGTCGTTGCCCCCTTCGTTCGGATTTTGGTTTCCACGAAGACGCGGAAATTCCATGTGCCCATCCTGCTTGGTTTGGCGGGGCTTGCGTACGCGCTGCTGGATCCCATGTCCAAGCTTGGACCGAGGTTTTGGGGGCTATACGCAATCCTTCTTCTTCTTGGTCTGTGGCGATCCCGGCAAAGTGATCTGGCCATGTTGCTCGCGCTCATCGCGACGGGGTGGGGCGTGGGCAACCTTAGCGAATACCTGGGATCCCAAGCACGCATTTGGACCTTTACTGGGCATCCTAACTATCCGCCGCTGTACCTGCTGTTTGGCCTGTGGCCCATCGAGATTATTGCGCAGGTTTCCTTGGCCCGGTTGCTTGCCCCAGGGGAAATCGCCTTCGAAGTAACAGCGGTCATATCGCTCACGAAGGGCTGGTCGGCGCCATGGGTGGCCGAGGAAGAAAAGCTGGATCCATTGCTCAAGCAGGAGCGATGGGCGCAATGGTTCTTTAGGATCAGCGCGTTGGTCTATGCTGTGGTGGGGATTATGTTCATCCTGATCCCCGACACCATCCTGGCCTGGTCGAATTGGCTATCTTCATTCTTGCACACGGGCCTTCCCCCGATTCCCGTCAGCGGCGAGCATTTCTGGACCTCGCTTGCCTTCTCGATGATGATGACCATCGCCGGGATTTGCGTCGCGGCCCAATACAACATCCGGCAAAACCGCAACTGGGTGGTGTTGCTGCTCATCTCCAAGGCCGCGTCCTCAATTTCGGGGTTCGCGCTGTTCGCCTCGCAACACCGCTATTTCGGCTACCTGGGGATTGGGCTGGTGGATGGATCCCTCTTTTTCGCATCGTTGGTATTCTACCTACTGGCCAACCGCAGCTTCTTCTTGAAGCAGACGTTTTATCTGCATGAACCACCCAAGCCTCGGGAGCCAACGCCCGAGACCAAGGTGGTATGCCGGAAGGACTATGGGTTGGGCCAGGCCATTTTGCAGGGGAAGGAGGTCCAGCAGCGCAAGTTCGCGCTCTTGGAGAAGGTGATCGATGAAGCGGGATTCTGGTCGACCCTGGACGATGTCTTCAAAGAATCGGGCAAGGCCCAATCTGAATTCCGCGTCGTCATCAAGCCCAACTTCATGTTCATGCACGCCAAGCAGGACTTGACGACCTACACCGATCCCGAATTGGTCATGCATCTGGTGGATCTGATCAGGCAGAAGGGATTCACCCAAGTCCGATTGGTCGAGGCGCAAAGCACCTATGGCAACTACTATGAGAACCGTGAGGTAAGAAACGTGGCGGCGAATGTCGGGTACGACCTGAATCGCTACGATGTGGTCGATCTTACCAAGGAGAAAGAGCCCTTCGACTACGGTCCGCCCCTGGGCCTGCATGTGGTCGGTCCCACTTGGCAAAAGGCCGATTTCCGCGTGTCGTTCGCCAAGAACAAGACGCACGTGTTCTGCAACTATACCCTGACGCTGAAGAACGTTTACGGAACCTTGCCCGAACAGAACAAATTGATCGAATACCACACCAAGCGCGAATACGACTGGCCCACCATCCAAACCCTGAACTGCTTCAAAGTGCACTTCGGGATCATCGACGCGATCCTTAGCGCCGACGGACAATTCGGGGTGATCGCATGCAGCAATCCGCGCACCACCGACACGATCATAGCAGGCAAGAACCTCATCGCCGTGGACTGGGTGGGCGCGAAGAAGATGGGCCTTGATCCCGATGCCCCGGACGTTGGCCGGTTCTTGCAGCTTGCCATCGAGGCATCGGGCCGGCCGAAGAAGATCGACTGGGTAGGCGACCAATCCACCTATTCCCCGTGGACGAACGTCAGCGAACTTATCGTAAAACCACTCGACCTCCTGGAGGAGTCCTACACCCTGTCGAACTGGTGGTTCGCCTGCGTTTCGGCCTTGTCCAGCGACTTCCCGCTCAAGGATGGCGTTCCTTGGCACGTCCGCCTCCTCCGCCAGGCATTGGCGCCGCTGAAGAAGAAGCTATTTCTCTACGACTACCTCGGGTCGGATCCGAAACCTCGGAAGGGAATTGCGCAGGAACAAGCCGTCCGATAATGCGGCGGCTAGAAATCGTCCTTGGAGAGAAGACCGGCGCGTGGCGCTGACGAGCTCACCCTTGCACCAGCCCTGCGCGTCGATGACGGCGCCTGTGCCGGTTGATCCCTATCTGAGGCTCGGCGCAGAGCGTGTGGCCGCGACGGAACATCGTTCAAGCTTTCTCGCTCCGCCACGAGCAGACCAGTAGGAGTCGCCGGAACGGGCCTATCGCGCATAGGACGCACGGAGTGACCGGACTCGCGCGCTGCGAGCGCGCTCGGTGTAGCTGGCGATGGCGGAATAGTCGAAGGGGCCGAAACCGCCACCGGGACGGCGCTCGACGCTGGCAGAGCCGGCCGCTCCCTGGCTGACGGCATGCCATTCGCGATCGATACTGGCGCACTTGCTTGCGGCCTGCGGACACCTCGCATGGCCACCGACACCCCGAAAAAGCCGATCGCGACGGCGAGCCCCGCTCCCAGCAAGCCACCCCATCCCCGAAGTGCAAAGCGAGCCCCAAGGCCACGAGAGCGCGTCTTCCGCAACGAGTCCCCAAGATCCATCAAGCCAGCTACGCGATCTGTGGTGGGAAGAGACCCCGCCTCTTCCGACCCACCTTTCGATCCACAGTTGCCAGCACTGGGTCCTTCGCGGGCGGCGGCTTCCTTGCCCTCCGTTTGCAGGGGAAATGCGAAGAGAATCTGCGTTCCCTGATGCTGTCCGGACGGCTCCTGGTTGAGAACGGCCCGCGGCGCATGAGGTTCGGACCGGGCATCGCGCGCCACAAACGACGGTACCCCAGCCTGCGGCGTCAGCAAACGGGGTGCGGGCGTGGGCGGCATCAGTTCGTCTTCCAAAGCCACCACCATCGAATTGACGTCCGAATAGCGCTGGTCGCGATCCTTGGCCATGGCTTTCTCGATGATGCGCACCAAACCAGCCGGCAAATCGGGACGCGCCACCGTCACGGGCACAGCGGACTGGTGGAGAACGCGGTCAAAGAGCTCTGCGCCTGGCTCTCCCGGAAACGCCGTCTGTCCGGTCAACGATTCGTACAGCAACACACCGAAACCGTACACGTCGGTGCGTCCGTCGATATCGGGCACGCCCAGGATATGCTCGGGAGACATGTACGCCGGCGTTCCCATGGCGAGTGCCGGCCCTGCCGACGGGTGCAGACCTCGTTCCACGATGACCGAGATG
>PMJE01000092.1 GCA_003157315.1 Myxococcales bacterium
TTCCCACACCGCCACCCACGGAGCGTTCGGCGCCATCGCCTTTGGCATCGGCACCTCGCAGGTGCGCGATGTACTGGCCACCCAAACCTTGTCGATGGACAAGCTCAAGGTCAGGCGCATCGAGGTGAGCGGCCGGCTGGGCCCGGGCGTGACCGCAAAGGACGTCATCCTCTACATCATCAACAGGCTGGGCGTGAACGGCGGGGTGGGCTTTGCCTACGAGTACGCGGGCGACACCATTGCGCGCATGTCCATGGACGAGCGCATGACCGTCTGTAACATGAGCATCGAGGGCGGCGCCCGCTGCGGCTACATCAACCCCGACGCCGTCACCTACGAGTATCTGAAAGGTCGCACCTACGCGCCCAAAGCCGAGGCATGGGAACGCGCGCTCGCCTACTGGGAGAGCGTGAAGAGCGACGCCGACGCGCGCTACGACGACGTGGTGAAATATCGCGCCGAGGATATCGAGCCCATGGTCACCTGGGGCATCACTCCGGGGCAGTCGGTCGCGGTGGGTGGGACCATTCCTGCGGCCAGCGCCTTCCCTGCCGACGAGCGCGAGAGCGCCGAGGAGGCGTACCGGTACATGGCGCTGCAGCCGGGTCAGCCCATCAAGGGCCAGAAGATCGACGTGGCCTTCATTGGCTCGTGCACCAACGGGCGCCGCTCTGACTTCGAGGCGGTAGTCGAAATACTGAAGTCGGGCCGCTACAAGGTGGCGCCGCACGTGCAGGCCTTGGTGGTGCCCGGGTCGATGCAGATCAAGCGGGAAATCGTGGCGCGCGGTTGGGACAAGATCTTCACCGCCGCAGGCTTCCAGTTTCGCGAGGCTGGTTGTTCGATGTGCCTGGCCATGAACCCCGACAAGTTGAAGGGCACTGAGCTCAGCGCCTCGTCATCGAACCGCAATTTCAAGGGACGGCAAGGCAGCCCCACCGGGCGCACCCTGCTGATGAGCCCGATCATGGTGGCCGCAGCGGCCATCGCAGGTGAAGTGGCGGACGCACGCCAAGTGTTTGGTATCCACAGCTAAGTGCGAGGAGATCTGTCATGGACGACTCGAAGCGCATAGTGATCAAGGGACAGGGCATTGTTCTGCACGGCAACGACATCGACACTGATCGCATCATTCCCGCGCGCTACCTGCGCACGGTCACTTTCGAGGGTCTGGGTGAGCATGTCTTCGAAGACGACCGGGCCCAACTGAAACAGCAGGGTCGCGTGCACCCGTTCGACGAAACGAAATTCCGTGACGCCGGCGTGTTGCTGGTCAACAAGAACTTCGGCTGCGGCTCATCACGTGAGCACGCGCCCCAGGCAATCAGTCGGTGGCGCAACGGAATCCGCGCCATCGTGGGCGAAAGTTTTGCCGAGATCTTCTTCGGCAACTGCGTCTCGCTGGGCCTGCCCTGCGTGACAGTGGACGCGGCGTCGATCGAGGCATTGCAAAAGGCGGTAACCGCGGATCCAACCGTTGCGGTGACCGTAGATCTGAAGGACAAGATCGTGAGCACTGGTGCAGTTCGCGTGTCGCTGCGCATTCCCGAGGGTGTGCGCCAGCAGTTCCTCGACGGCCGCTGGGATACCACCGGTGAGCTACTCGCCAATCGCGACGCCATCGTCGCACTGGCGAAGAAGCTGCCGTACTTTGTGGGGTTCTAGAACCGCCGCTCGAAGATTCGTGGCCGGCTGAGCGGTCCCCAAAGCGGGCCGTTCAATGGCGCTCTTCCAAGACCTGTCTACAGCCTATGCTTTGGGCAAGTCGCTTCCTGATCTCGAGGACGAGGGGACAGGACGGAGACCCGAAGCCATAGCAGAACCGCTGATGCTCAGCTGCCTTTAGTACGGGTGCGCCAGAACTTTTCAACACAGTAGAGTTGAACAGCCGGATTCGTCCAAACCGCTGTTCGTCGCGCGGGCAGCAGAACATCGCAGTGCTGCGGCGCCACCGCGAGCACACCAACACCCGCCTCAAGGAATGGCCTCCAGCGCGACGGATTGGCGGCAACGCGCTGGGCGACGTCAGTCGGCAGAGCCACATAGGATTCGTCGGCAAATCCCAGGTTGTTCAGCGCTTGGTCCATCGCCTCGTCGATGCGCGCCCGCTTCAGCTCAACCGAGATCAACCTATCGTGAAGCGGCATCCAGCCGTTCAGCTTCTGCATACGACCGTGTGAGGAAGTCACCACGAATCCGTCGGCAACGAGTCGCGCCATCTCCGTACGGATGACGTTCCCTGGAATTGATGGAGCGAATTGCCGAACAAGCTTTGTGAGAGTCACGGACCTGCTCTCCTGAATGTCAGGGATCTGCAGAAGCAGCACGGCGCGAGTTATCGAAGTGAGCGAGCGCGTCTGTCTCAGTTGGAGGCGGCGAGCTACCTTACTTGGGTCAAAGCTCAGACCTGCGAGATCACAAATGCCCCATGGGGTCAGGAACTCCGCCTTGACGTCCAAGCCCCTGGCTCTCATCCAGCTCGCAACGGGATGGGTCATTTCGGCTTCTTTGGCAAACATTTTCCGTCCACCCATGGTGCAACAGAATCGAAGTCGATCAACATTCTACGACACCAGCGCAAGAAGCTCTACAGCTCTCTTGCGGTTCCCAGCGAGGACGCGGGTTCCGGCCCGCCGGCCACCGGCCTTCGGCACCGCCGCCGTCAACCTGACCGCCCAACAAGCTATGAATCTTCGAGAGGCGGTCCTAGAAGCCTGTGCACCAGGGACTCCACCTGGCGCTGGGTGGTGGCCTGGTCGCCCGAGTTGTCGATGACCTCGGTGGCGGCTCGGCGCTTCTCCTCCAGGGAAAGCTGGGCGCGCATCCGCGCGCGGACCTGGGCAAGGCTCCAACCCTCGCGGGCCATCACTCGGCTCACCTGTTGCTCCTCGCTGGCGGTGACCACGACCAGGCCGTCGAGCTGACGGCACCGGCCGGTTTCGACCAGCAAGGCGGCCTCGAGAAAGGCGAGGCGAAAACCCTGTTGCCGGAGCGCATCGGTCTGCTCGCGCACTCGCTCCATGATGCGCGGATGGGTGATGGCCTCCAAACGTGTGCGGCCGGTCGGGTCGGCAAAAACCCGTTCCGCCAGCTTCTTGCGATCGATAGCGCCGCTCTGGTCGACGACATCGGGCCAGGCAGCCACGATCTCGGCGTGGGCGGGCTGTCCCGGC
>PMJE01000220.1:0-2220 GCA_003157315.1 Myxococcales bacterium
CCTGCTTGATAGCGATAGCCGGAAAGTTCCGGGCTCTCGACTGAAGCGCCGCCGGCGAGCGCCAATTCACAGTCACCGTCCTGCAGACTGCGACACGCCAGGTGCACCGCCACCAGTGAGGTCGAACACGCTGTGCTGACGTTGATCGCCGGGCCCTTGAGGTTGAGTTTGTAGGCGATGCGGGTGGCGAGGAATTCAGGGTCACTCGCCAGGCGTAGCTGCAGATCGCTTGCCGCCAGCCGATCGCGCTGGGGCAGTAAATGCTGCTGCAAATAGGCGCTCTGCATAGCGCCGACGAACACACCGATGCGCCCAGAGAACTTTTCCGGCGCACAGCCGGCGTGCTCAAGCGCGTGCCAGGCCGTCTCGAGCAGCAAGCGGTGTTGCGGATCGAGGATCGCTGCCTCGCTCGGTGGCAAACCGAAAAACTCAGCATCGAAGCGACGCAGCTCCGGCTGCTCGGGCACGCTCCTGACATAGTCGGGGTCGGCAAGCTGCGCGGGAGAGACACCGGCCTCGGCAAGCTCGGCGTCGCTGAGCGTTCGGATCGATTCGACCCCGGCGCGCAGGTTGGCCCAGTACTCAGCAAGGTCGCGTGCGCCGGGAAAAACGCCGGCCATTCCGATGATCGCGATGTCGGCTGTGCGATCCAGACTCTTCCTATCCGAACCCTTCTTTCCCTTCCCCTGTTCCGATCCGTCTCTGTGATCTCTGTGCACTCTGTGGTGAGATCCGGGCCGGACGAGATGGCCGGCCAGCGTGGCGATGGTCGGATGGGCGAAGACCTCGACCAGCGGCAGCTCGGTGCCAAACACCTCGCGCAGGCGCGCGTGCATGCGCAAGAGCAGGAGGGAGTCGCCGCCCAGGTCGAAAAAGTTGTCGTTGACACCGACGGTGCGAAGCCCGAGCAACCCAGCCCAGATCGCCGTGATCTGCTGCTCGGCTGCCGTGCGTGCCGGCACAAAGGCGCCGTCAAGCAGCGGCCGTACCCTGCCCGGCGCCGGCAAGGCGCGCCGATCGATCTTGCCGGTCGCGGTGGTGGGCAAGCGATCGAGCAGAACGAACGCCGAGGGAATCATGAAGTCCGGCAAGCTGCGCGCCAGCGCGGTCCGCAGCGCGCCGACCGACAGGCTCTTGCCTTCGGCGGCCACCAGGTAGCCGACCAGGCGCTTGCCCTCGCCTTCTCCGTCGACGGTATGTACAGCGGCGGCGGCCTCTTTGACCGCATCGAGGGCACCGAGCGCAGCCTCGACCGCCGGCAGCTCAACCCGGTGGCCGCGCACCTTCACCTGTTGGTCGCGGCGGCCAAAGTGCTGAAGACAGCCATCCGGCAACAAGCGACCGAGATCGCCGGTCAGCATGGTGACGCGCGCGTCGCCGGGCGGGCCGGGAATGAACGTGGCACGCGTCAGCTCGTCCTGGCGCCAATAGCCCGGCGACAGATATCGGCTGCGCACAGCGATCTGTCCGATCTCGCCGGCGGGGACCGGCCGGCCGTCGTCATCGAGAATCTGCACCTCGGTGTCGTGATCAGGGTAGCCGACGGGAACCACCTGCTCGCCGAGCGGCCGTGCGCGGTCGATTGGGTAGCGCGTGATGGAGAGAGACTCGCTCGATGTCAGTCGGTTGACCAGCAGGCAGCTCGCAGGGAAATGCGCACGGAACTTCTCGACGTCTTTGCGATGAAGGGCATCGCCGCCCAAGAGTACGAGCCTGGTGTCGGGAAAGTCGACGCCGGGATCGAGCGAGTGCAAGAAGACGCGAAACAACGACACCGGCAGCTTGAACACGGTGAGGCGCTCGCGCCGCACCCACTCGGCGAGATTGCCGGTGCGCTTGGCGCTGGTGAGCGACAGGCTCGCGCCGTTGAGCACAGCACCGAAAATCTCCGACAGCGAAGCCGCGAAGCTCACCGAAAAAACCAGGGCGAGGCGGTCCGCGGGGCCGAGCGCGTAACTGGTGACGTGGCTCCAGACGAGGTGCTGGAGCGTGCGGTGGGTGTGGACGATGCCTTTCGGCGTGCCGGTCGAGCCCGAGGTGTAGAGGATACAGGCGTGCGAGTCGGCGCAGGAGCGTGCCGCGAGCGCTGCCAGCGCATTGTCGGAGCCTCGGGCTGCAATCGCGCCGAGATCGAGTACGCTGCCGCCTGGCTGCAGCTCACGACATAGGGCGAGGTGCGCTTCGCTCGAGACCACAAGCCCTGCCCCGCTGTGCGTGAGC
>PMJE01000220.1:2279-3123 GCA_003157315.1 Myxococcales bacterium
CGCTCGGCGTGGATTTCCACCACGTGCGCGAGCCGCGCGATCAACGAGCGCTCGATCTCGTCCTTGGCAAATAACTCCCGACGCTTTTCGCCGCCGCTTGAGGTCATCGTGTCGGTCTCCGCGACCGCAGACACTACCTGAACGGCGAAATCAGTACCATATCGAGACCCATCACTGGAACCAGCAAACCGCATCCACCGACCGCAAATGGGACTAGGATGTGGCCGTGGGCGAGAATCGCAAGTTAGGCAGGCCACACTTGCCTGCTACAGCCGAGCAGCGGCGGAGTTTCCCAAGCTGGCTTCGCGAGCCCGGTAGCAGGATCAACCCGCCCATGCGGCCATTCGGTATTGTGGTGATGGCACTGGTCGCGAACTCCGCATGCGGCCGTTCTCCAATGGTCGGCACGGCCGACGCCAGGTACCCCGCGGATTCTGGAGTGGTCCCGGCCAGCGACCTTCGCGATGCTAGGATCGCGGGCGAAGCAGCCGGCGTCGGCGACGACGGTGCAGCCGCCGAGGGAGGTGTTGTTCGCACCGGGACGAAATCTTTCACGCAGATTTCGGCGGGTTCGTCGTACACCTGCGGACTGCGGGCTGACGGCACCGCATCCTGCTGGGGCGACAATGGCGTCGGCCAGGCGATGCCACCGTCAGGCACGTTCACGCAGATTTCGGCTGGCGTGGACCAAGCGTGCGGGCTGCGGGCCGACGGTACCGTATCCTGCTGGGGCGACGACTCCGGCGGGCAGGCCACTGCGCCGGCTGGAATTTTCACTCAAATCTCCGGCGGCAGTTACTACGCCTGCGGGTTGCGGGCCGACGGCACCGCATCCTGCTGGGGC
>PMJE01000449.1:0-6412 GCA_003157315.1 Myxococcales bacterium
GACATCTCGAACCTCGTGATGCTCGTCTTCGGTCTACCCACCAGCACGGACGTCGACATCGAGTCGACGCTCGACCTCCTGGGCGAAATCCACGATCAGGTCGACGCCTTCACCAAGAGCGAGTTTGCGCTCTTCGACCACACCGAGTTCGCGCGACGCGCGCCAGATCTCGGGCTCGCCGTCAGCGGCCGCCGCCCGTTGCTCACAGTCTTGGGGCGCACGGTGAACAGCTTTCGGCTGGACTTCATGGAGCGCGGTGTGACCGGTGACCTGCGCCCGTCCCGCTCCGGATTGGAGATCGCCCGCTTCCAGTCACGCCGTCGCTGGCTCGGTGAGGCGCGCGTCTACGAACAGCTCGTGGCCGAGCATTACCTGCTCTACGCGGCCCACCGCCGCCGCTGAAGGGGTGCGGCCGGACGAGGCTTTACGCGACACAGGAAGCGCTCTGATCTGGACCCTTGCGGCGCAAGCCGATATCGGCGCCGAGGCCGCCGTGGGTAGGCACAGCCCACATTTCTGAATGTGTCACCGGCACCACCGTAGCAGCTGCGGCGGGCTCTGGCTGATTCTAAGTTCCAGCCTCTCGCCGTTGCGCCAGAGCGCTTCCCGTGCAGGGCGTCCGCGCAGCCTGCCGGGGCGGTTTTCCGCGGTTTCCGGGTCCTGACGAGGGGCTCTCGACTACGCGAGACAGTCTATTCCATCACACCCGCGTCGGCGTCCCAGCGCAAGTTGCGCCCCATTCACAGCAAGCGATCAAGATGACGGAAGAAGGGCCGGCGTTCGTCCTCCTGGCGCGCTGGAGCGCCGGTGAAACGTCTTCGATGTTGTCGATGCGTATCTCCCAAACCGCCGCCAGGTCAGCGAGTGGATCGCGGGCGCGCAGGTCGCGATAGTGAGCCACAAACACGTCGCCCGCAATATGCGCCTGCACGGGCACGCCCCTGCCGTGCAACACGCGGACAGACTACGCCAGGAGGCCGCGAACCGCGTTCTCAAGCGCGTCCAGTTTGGTCGTTGCCGTGCTCCAGACCACCTTGGTGTTCAGGCCGAAGTAGCCATGCGCTAGAACGTCGCGCATCCCGCGAACCTTACGCCACTCGACCTCTGGCGCCTTGGCGATGACGTCGTCGGGCAGATTCTTTGCAGCCTCGCCTATCACCTCGAGGTTGCGGATTACAGCGTCGCGCGTTCGCTCGTCGGCGACGAACGCCTCGAAGGTCATCCCCGCGATGAATCGCCGGATCTTGCCGCAGGACTCGATGATGTCGTCGGCATACAGCCGCCAGTCCCGGGTGCTAGGCGACATCTACCGCCTCGCGCTCCACCACGGGGCGCAGCCGGGGCTTCAAGGCGTCGGGCGTGACGAGATCCACCCTCTGGCCCAGGTGATCCTCCAGGAAGAACTTGAGGCCCATGAAGGAGTCAAAGGTCGGGCCGACCTCGAAGTCGACTAGAAGGTCGAGGTCGCTGTTCGGGCGCGCCTCATCACGGGCTGTGGACCCGAACAGGCAGATCCGGCGCACGCCGAAGTCGCGCTTCAGGGCGGGCAGGAAACTGCGCAGGGTCGAAATGGCCTCTTCGCGTCGCATTGATTTGAGTATACCAGTGGTATCGACCAGGAAGTGCTGTGATCTGGACCCTTGCGGCGCAAGCCGATATCGGCACCGAGGCCGCCGTGGGTAGGCACAGCCCAGACTTCTGAATGTGTCACCGGCACCACCGCAGCGGCTGCGGCGGGCTCTGGGCCTGCCACCCAAGCCCAACGACTTCCGCTACCTACGACACGCCCACATTGACCTCTTCACCATGCCCATTTGCCGCACCTTCTGAATGTGTCACCATCCATCGCGAAACGAGACGCTGTGCTTGGGTCAGGTTTCGTAGACTTCTCTACGGTGCCCGATCTTGACAATGAGAACGACGTCTGGGGGCTCGATGGTATAGACAACGCGCCAATCCTCCACTCGCAACCGCCGTGCACCCTTGAAGCTGTACCGCAGGGGCTTGCCAAACTCGACGGGGTGAGAGGCGAGCGTGTTCTCAATGGCCTTGCGGATGCGGGTTGCAACGTCCTTGGACAGTCTTGCGATATCTTCGTGAACGACGCTTTCCAGATATTCGATTCGATAGCTCAAGCCCAGACCTTTTCGTGGGGAATTCTCTTCTGCTTCTTGCTTAGCCGCCCATCGGCGACACGAGAGAAGTAGAGATCCTCCTGATATTCCAGTGCTTCTTCGATCAGGCTCAGTCCCACGCCCGCAACCGACTGATCTCGCTCGTCCGACAGACGCTGCATGGCCTTGTAGATTCTGTCATCGACCGTGATGTTGATCCGTTTCTTGGTTGTTGGCATTCTTCTTACCACCTCCACAAGGAGTGTAACACCGGTGGCACACCGTAGGCAACCCGCATCCGTCCGGAGGAACGCGTAGGGCCGGCGACGCGAAGTTGGCGTAGTTCCGGCAAGGCTGCGCGAAGCGCCAGGCAACCTTGGCGTGGCGCCACACCCCGGCGCGGGCGACGACTTTGTGAATTGATCAAGCCTCCCTACAGACCTAGCTTGCCGAATTGGAACTGAAACTGGTGAAACTCGGCGGTAGAAACGACTGTGTCGGCGACCAGTGTCCCATTCATGTTACCCCAACTCAGATTGACTTGGGCATAGGGTGCCAACACGGAACCTGGAAAAGTGATTGAGGTCATCTTGACCGAAACCGCCTCATAGAAGTTCCAAAGGATCTTGTGCAGGTCTTGTCCGCTTACATTGAACCCCACGTTTGCGATTTGCACGTTTTTGCCGCCGACATTGATGAGCACTGTTGAACCACTAGGGACTGTCAGTGTCACAGAGTAGGCCTGGGAAAGATCATCGGAGGAAATCGAAAATACGTTCAGGTCCGGGCTGCCGGAAGTGAGTGTGAGATTCCGGTTGGGAGTGTTCTTCGTTCCATTGGCGGGGTAGCCCTTGAGCGCTTGGGACATCCCCTGCAGTGTGGTGCGGGCCGTTACGAAATTGATTGGTTTCTGCTGTGAAATATTGTCCTTATCGTACGTTACCGTGTCATCAACATTCTTGGCCGAACCATAGAAGATTGCCCCACCGACCTTGCCATTTGAGAGCGTCAGGCTCCCGTCCGAAACGAGCCCGACCGCTTGCTGCCCCATGCCGTTCACACTGAAAGACGACAGGTTAACACTTCCCCCTGCTGCTATCGGGCCTTGCGCATCTTGAATGCCACTTATGTTTCCGAAGGCAAACACGTTGAAGGAGTATGGATACGACTGCCCCGTGGTGCCCATGTAGGCCTGATTCCAGGCAGACCCAGCGTCGCACATCGGCGGTACGCCAGCGGTGAAACTGTAGTGTTTCCTAGTCAAAACGAAGCATGCCTATCCGCTTTGTTGACAAGGTCATTTGCCGCGCCGCTTTCTGCGTTTGACCTTCGGCGGTATCGCGGCTTGTAGCTGGGCAAAGTAGTTGTAATCCTCAGCCAAGACAACGCGAGCCTTGGCGAAGGTGCGATGCATGCGAAGAAGGCATTGTTGGGGTGTCATGGCTTTGTTGCCTTCGGCTTGATCGTCCCCATGGCTTCACGGGTCAGCGGATCTTCAAGATCATTGCGTCGCTCTATCTCCAAAACCTCGGGATCTTGGCTCTTGAGACCCTCAATCAATTTGTTCCTGTTCTCTTCATACTCATGCCTTTTCGCCTCCGCTTCAGCTGCTGCTTCTTTGGCGAACGACCGCGGCGGAAAAGCCAATCTATCTACTCCTGGGACCGGAAAATGACCTTTTGCTCTTTGGCAAGCAAACGGATAGGCATGAAACGAAGCAGGTTTCTTTGCATCAGAGAACCCTTCCACCCAGGTCTGGCCCTGCGCCGGTGTGTCGCCGTGGTGCCCTCTGGCAGGCTCGCTGATGCGGCTTGTGCGTGTGCCGTTACCTCCACATTGGAGGCTTATCGGCAACGGCCTCACGGAAGGTGCGTGCGCCGTCCGCCGGGACCTTGTGATCCCGCGGCCGTCCGGCGAAGCTCAGACCGTGGCGCTGTCCTGGCGATCGCTCGACCCGCGTGAGCGCGCCGGCCGCGCGGACCGATCCGACGTGATCAGCACCGGGCCGGGCGTGCAATCGGGCATGGCGACAACCAGGGGCGCGGCCACCAGGGAAACCGCGCTCTCCCGACGCTGCCAGAAGCGACCCAGCGACTGGCCCAGCCAGGCCTGCCAGGCCGACACTGTCCCGACATAGCCAAAGCCAAACAGGAAGAGCAGCAGGAAGGGCACCGATATGTAGTGCCCGTGCTCGATCGCAACCTCGACTGCGACCATGAAGTACCCAGCCATCAGCAGCTCGGCGGCCGGGGTCAGCGAGCGGGCCGCGCGGTAGCGCTTGCCCGACCAGCTTTCCAGCTTGCCCCGGATGCCGTGCTTGGGCGTGCGCACAAACTCGGTCTCGCGTCCCAGCATCGCCTCGATTACCGCGCGCGTCTGGTTCACGCACAGCCCGATCCCGAGCGACAGCACCAAGGGCAGGCGGCGCAGCGTGCTCCACGGCGTGCGCAAGAGATCCCCGCGCAAGCGCGCGATCTCGCGCTCGGAGGCGAGATAGAACGAAGCAATGGACAGGGTCGTGCCAAAGAAGAGCGGAATGTCGATTATCAGCACTTCGCGCAGCCCGTGGGTCGTGCGCACAATGAGATTCGGCAACAGCAGCAACGACAAGAGGAGCAACAGTGGGTAGGCGAAGTTATTGGTCAGGTGAAAGAACGCCTCAATCTTCTGCGCCACGGTGGCGTGCGAACGCATAATGCGCGGCAACAGCTTGCGCGCCACCTGGATGGAGCCCTTGGCCCAGCGGAACTGCTGCGCCTTGAAGGCCGACATCTCGACCGGCAGTTCGGCGGGCGCGTCGATCTCGGGCAGGTAGACGAAGCGCCAACCGCGCAACTGCGCCCGGTACGACAAGTCCATGTCCTCGGTCAGGGTGTCGTGGTGCCAGCCGCCGGCATCCACGATGGCGGCACGGCGCCACAGACCGGCGGTGCCGTTGAAGTTGAAGAAACGGCCCGAGCGGTTGCGCGCGGCATGCTCCATGATGAAGTGCCCGTTGAGCATGAGCGCCTGCGCCTCGGTGAGCGCCGAGAAGTCGCGGTTGATGTGCTCCCAGCGACACTGCACCACCGCCACCGCCGGGTCGACGAAGTAGTTGACCGTGGCCTCCAGGATGTCGGGCTTGGGCAGAAAGTCGGCGTCAAAGATCAGCACCAACTCGCCCTTGGCCGTGCGCAGTCCGTTCTCGAGCGCGCCCGCCTTGAATCCAATGCGATCGGTGCGGCGCACGTACTCAATCTCCAGATCGGGCTGGTGGCGCTTCAGCGACGCGATCTTGCGCAGGCAAATGTCCTGCGTCTCATCGGTGGAATCGTCGAGCACCTGGATCTGAAAACGATCGCGTGGGTAACGGATGCCCGCGACAGAATCGAGCAGGCGCTCGACCACGTACATTTCGTTGAACAGGGGAAGCTGGACCGTGACCGCGGGCAACTCGTCGTAGCGGCCGTTGGCCTGCGGCTGTCCATCGCGATGCCGGTAGTAGAGGAAAACCAGCAGCGAACGATGGAATCCGTACACGGCCAAAGCCAGCAGGATTACGAGATAGAGCGCGGTCAGGGTTCCCGGGACATCCATGGCGCTTGAAGTTAGGACGCCAATTGTCGCGCGATTGTAATCTTGTGTGGTTTCTTGTCTCGACCCTAGCCGTCGCACGAAATGCACTTCGAGGTCAGGCTGTCGCAATGGCCGTGGTAGCCGGAGCACTCGAGCGGCGCGCCGGTGCAGGCGGCCCCTTGTGCTTTCTGGGCGTGGCAACTACCTGAGCCTGTGACAGTGGTGGCGTCACAATAGAAGCCGCCCTGGCAGGAGACATATTCGCCCAGGATCGTCCCACACGGGTCACCCTCCACGCCGAGGTGATCGGTGCAGATGCCGGCCGCCGTGCAGTAGTTCTCCGCCGTGCACTCTTGGTTGCCGGGGATGCACGCGGCCCCATTCGGCTTCGCCGGCGAGCAGGTCCGGTTGCCGCTCGGCCCGGTGCAGCTGGTTCCCCATCCGCATTCGTAGTGGTAGGTACACGGGCCCGATGTCGGGCGCAGCTGGCAGACGCCGGCTGTGGTGGCGGAACCGCCCACGCAGTCAGTGGGCGATAGGCATTCCGGGCCACCCGGCCCCTCGCAGGACTGACCCGCGCCGACTCTCGCAACGCATTTCCCGGGGGTGGAATCAAGGATGTCTGCATTGCACGTTGTTCCGGGTTTGCACGGTTGCCCATTCCACGCGCAGGACGCGCCCTCGTCCAAATACGGCAGACATGTGCCTGCGCACGAGTACGAAACGCCACCCTCGTCGCAGTA
>PMJE01000449.1:6424-7404 GCA_003157315.1 Myxococcales bacterium
AATGCCCCGGCCGCCAGTGCGGAGAGGCACGCGGCACCGTTCGCGGGGTCGTACAGGATGCGCCCCGCGGCCACGGACTTGAGGATGCGCCCGCAGGTCATCGAGGTAAGCGACTGCAGCCAGGCTGGCGACGGCAGCACGGATGGCGTGCCGTCGCGGAGGTTGGCGCACGCCCAGACAAGCGGGTACATGTAGCCGTAGAAGCCAAAACAGAAGCTCTCGGCGGTGGCGGCGCTCAAGGCGTCGGACATTCCTGCGTCGGTGAGACTTCCTGTGCTGTTTCCGCCTGCACCGCTGCCACCTGCGCCGACTGCGCCGCCGCCCGTGCTCTTTCCAGCGGTTCCGCCGCCGACACCGCCTGTAGTATTTCCGCCTGTTCCGCCGATGCCGCTGGTGTTGTTCCCGGCCGCGCCGCCGCCTTGGTTCTGGGCATCAGGGGCGGCGGCAGCGTCGTGGATCGGTTGGCCGCCATCGGTGGCGCCGAGGTGTCCGAGTTCGGTCGAACTTCCCGAGCAGCCAGCTACCAGCAAAGTCGTCAAGGATGCCCTGAGAAAACACCCGGAGAAGCATTTGTTAGTCATGCTCGGCTTAGCGGGTGCAAGGCTCATGAATTCTCACTCGCCATCAAACACGATGGTCTTGATTCGTGCGCGGTAGTCGCCGGCTTTCTTGTAGCAGTTCGTTGACTGAAACCGGTGCATTTTCTGCCGGCGGGGGCGCCTCGACCAAAGCCTTGCCAGCGCCTCGTAATCCGGACAGCGTTCCGCACCGGGCCCGCGCGACACATCGAACGAAACACTCTGCGTGGCAGCCGCGTGGACCGATCCGGAAATCGCGGCCAGGGCAATCCCGAGCGCCACAGCCAAGGCGCGGGCTTTGGCGGCGGGGCGAAGTTGGGTTCGGGTGCTCTCTGTCAGGACTTGACCTTCTTTAGGAACTCCGCGCACGCGCGCAAACGGCGTCGGGTCATGTCGCGGCCC
>PMJE01000164.1 GCA_003157315.1 Myxococcales bacterium
TTCGGCCTGCGCTACCTGGCCATGTCACTCGGCAAGCTGTCGAGCGGCGACGAGATCGTGGGCAACTCAGGCGGCTTCATTCTCGATGCCGGGTACCGCCTCGGCTGGAAATAGGGCTAGTGTCCTGCCAACGCGGGGCCGACAAACCCCAACAACGCGCAGGCGACCAGCAGACCGAGCAGCAAGATTGCCGCCGACTGTGTCGCATTCTTGACCCGGTTGATACGCCGCAAGAGATCGGCGTCGGCCGCCTCAGCGTCCTTCATCAGTGTCTCGCCCAGGGTTCCGCGCCGCTCGGCCGCTCGCATGGTGTTGATTTCCGAGCGCGAGACCAGCCCGACCTCGGCAAGCGCGGTCGGCAAATCACGGCCCTTGCTGACTTCGTCGGTTGCCAGCAGCACGGCCCCGCGCACCGCCACGTTGCCTGCGGTCATCGCCGCGCTTTCCATCGCGTCGGGCACGGGGATGCCGGCGGCGACCAGCACCCCAGTGGTGCGGGTGAAGTGAGCTACCGCCTTGGCCCGCCACAGCGACCCAATGATGGGCGCCTGCAAGAGCGCTCCGTTGCGCCAAAGCTGACCCTTGTCTCCGCGCACGAGGAGGCGGAAGATCGCGTAGGCGAGAGCAAGCACGGCCAGCACGACGGGCAAGACTGAGCGCGCGACATGAGAGATGAGGATGGCCAGGTGCGTGGCGATTGGCCATTCTCGCTCTGGCAGGCCACGCAAGAACGGCTCCACGCTTGGAGCTGCGACCGCAAGGCCAACCAGAACAGCTAGCAAGCCAGCGGCGAAACCGACCAGGGGCCGCGTGGTGGCGCCGCTCAGGCCACGCGCGATCTTCGCCGTGGTGCTCAAGTACGCTGAAAGGCGTTGCAACTCGATGGGCAACCGATTGCTCCGCTCGCCCGCACCCAGCGTAGCCACGGTGACTTCGTCAAACACTTCCGGGTAGTCGCGCAGGGCTTCGCCCAAAGGGCGGCCCTTGTCCACGCTGGCCTTTGTCCCCTTCAGCGCCGCCACCAGACGCGAATTCTTGGACTCGACCGACAGGGCATAGAGCGCTTGTCCGAGCGAAAGGCCCGCCTTCAGCTTGGCCGCGAGCAGGCCAGCCAGACGGCTCAACTCCTCTGGCCTGACCCGCGCGCCGTTTGATTTCGGCAACGGCTGACTTGGTAGTGATATCGCTTGCTGCACGAGCTTGAACTCCGGATCGCTGTGTCCCGAAGCCCAATTGTGCACCCAAGCCACCAGGCCGTCATGAAAGTGTAGAAGGAATCAGGCGTAACTATTGGAAATCCCTTGCCAATACTGCACACGCTCGTGGCAGCGAAAGGCGCTATTCCCGTCTAGACAATATGGCCCTTCTTGATCAGGTACTCTCCCACCAGGATGGCGCCCTTGGCCGCGCCCATGCGGGTATTGTGCGACACCAGGATGTACTTGATGCCGCTCGGCAGGGCGGGATCCTCGCGCAGGCGACCCACCACGGTGGCCATGCCACCCTCCTCGTCGCGGTCCAGCCGCACCTGTGGGCGATACGGATCCTCGCGAATCGCGATGAGGTGCTTGGGCGCTGAGGGCAGAGCAAGGCCAGCCAAGTCGGCGCCGAACTCGCGCCACACGGCCTTCACATCGTCAAGGCGGGTCGGACGCTTCAACTGAACGAAGACCGACTCGGTGTGGCCTTCCAGCACATTCACCCGGGTGCAGGTACACGACACCAACAGCGGCGCCGGCACGATGGCTTCGCCGACCAGCTTGCCCAGAATCTTGGTGGTCTCGCGCTCGACCTTCTCTTCTTCCTTGGGGATGTAGGGAATGATGTTGTCGAGGATGTCCATGGCAGTGACGCCGGGCGAACGGCCCGCGCCCGACAGCGCCTGCATCGAGGTCATGATCACCCGTTCAATACCGAACGCGAGGTCAAGCGGACGCAGGGTCATGGCCAGGCCGACCGTGGTGCAGTTCGGGCCCGGGGTGATAAACCCCTTCCACCCGCGCTTCTTGCGCTGCACTTGGATGAGACCGGCGTGGTCCCAGTTCACGCCGGGCAGAAAGATCGGCACGTCAGGCTCGTAGCGGAAGGCACTCGCGGTCGAAATCACAGGCACGCTGGCGGCGCACCGGGGCTCCAACTCGCGCGCCACGTCCGCCTCGACTGCAGAGAACACCAGACGCACACCGTCGGTCGTCATGGTTGCCGAATCCTCCACCTTGAGGCCGGCCATTTCGGCAGGGAGGGGCTCGGTGCAAAACCACCTTGAGGCACCCTTGTCGTCCTTGACGGCATCGGCCATGGTCTTTCCGGCCGAGCGGCTGGACGCCGCTACCTTCACGACCTGGAGCATTGGATGCCCGGCCAGCGAAACCAGGAACTCCTGGCCTGCCAGTCCAGTGGCACCAACCACGGCGACGGGAATGCGTGACATATTCAGTAAACCTCCGGACGGGAAAATGTAGCAGACCTGGCGCAGGTGCCAAATCGGTTGTTGCTTCCGCCCCGGTGGGCACCAGCGCAAGCCTCCTGGTATAGTTGTCGCAGTCAAGCTCAACGCCACGCGCCTGAGCGTTGTTGACTTTATTCGCCTGCACCGCGTTCAGAGGAGAACCGATGTCAAACTCAGCGGAACGATTGGCCAGCATTCTCTGTCAACCCCGAGCCCATGGATCGGCCGCCTGGAGGTTCGGGTGTGGAGCATCTGTTCCGACGGCGGGAGGTGCGATCCTTCTTGCCCTCCTGCTGGCGTTGGGCGCGCCTGCCTGCACGTCGGGGAGTTCTTCGCCGGCCGCGAGTGGCGGGCAGAGTGGTTCCAGCAATGCGCAGACTGGCGGATCGTCTGGTACAGGCGGCGCCTCCTCAACCGGAGGCAGAAGCCTCGGAGGCCAAGCTGGCACTTCGATTTCCAGTGGAACCGGCGGGGCCGCCAGCGGCGGGGCTGGCGGCGTAAACCGAAGCGGCGGCGCCGGATCCGGAGGTGTCACAACCAGCGGCGGTGTCACAGCCAGCGGCGGTGCTGGGACTGGCGGTGTCACAGTCACGGCAAGCGGCGGCGTTGCGCCAACTGGCGGCATAGCCACCCAGGGCGGCTCCAGCAGCACTGGAACCGCATCCGGTGGGGTCGTAGGCCGGGGCGGCTCAACCGGCAGCGGGGGCACGACGAGTACGGGTGGTATGATCGGTTCCGGGGGGACAACCAGCCAGGGCGGCGCTGGGGGCACGACAAGCAAAGGCGGCTCCGGCAGCGGGGGAAGCGCTACCGATGCAGGAGCTGCAGGCCAGGGTGGAGGCGACGCCGGCACCACCCTTGCGTCCGACTCACTCGCGGTGCGCTTTGCCAACATGATACTCAGCAAGTGGCCCGATCCAAAGGACATCAACACCACCGCCGGCTTCGAGTACAACCACGGCATCGTGTTGCGGGGAATGGAGCAGGTCTACCGTCACACCGGGGATTCCCGTTACCTGGCGTACATTCAGAAGTACGTCGACGAAAATGTGACCGCCGCTGGTGTTGTCAGCAACCTTGGGACGACCTTCTCCGCCTTCGACAACATGCAGCCGTCAGTATTGCTGCCCTTCTTGTACCAGGAAACCGGAACGGCGAAATACAAGACCGCGGCAGACAGCGTTCAGGCCTTCTACAAGAATATTCCCACCAATGGCGATGGGGGCTACTGGCATAAGCAGTCGTATCCCAACCAGATGTGGCTGGATGGCATCTACATGGGCGAGCCTTTCCTCGCGCGCTATGCGGCCGTGTTTGGCAACTGCAGCACCTGCGGCGATACCGTCGTCAAACAGACGACTCTCATCGCAGCGCACACTCTGGACACAGCGACCGGCCTCTACTACCACGCGTGGTGGGACAACAATCCCACCGGCACGACCAAGCCCGCATGGGCTGATGCCAACGGTCGGTCGCCCTGCATCTGGGGCCGGGCCATGGGCTGGTACGCGATGGCCCTGGTGGACACCTTGGGCGATCTGCCTGCCAGTCAGACCGGTCGCAGTGACCTAGTGACTACCCTCACCGGCGTGGCGGCAGGGCTCAAGTCCACCCAAGATGCGACGACCGGGCTTTGGTACCAGGTCATGGACCAGGGGAGCAAGACTGACAACTGGACCGAAACCTCGGCCAGCGGAATGTTCGTCTACGCGCTGAAAGTCGCGGTCAACCGCGGATACATCGATTCCAGCTACTCCGCGGTGGCCGACAGTGGCTGGAAGGGGATGCAGACCAAGGTCACCACCGACACCTCTGGGGTGCCGAGCATCACCGGCGCCGTGCAAGGCATGAATGTGCAGAACAACTACGCTGGCTATGTCGGCCAAAACAAGCTCACGAACTCCTCGCACGGATTGTGCGCGATCTTGCTGGCCGCGGCTGAAATGGAAGCGAAATAGGGGGTTCCCGCGGTCGCCCTAAGGGCTCGTCAGAGAATAGATGCTACGAGTTGGGCGCCGAGGCGCCCGGCAGGCGAGGCGCGAGGAGGAGGAATACTCGACGTATTGCGACGANNGCAGATATTCTCTGACGAGCCCTACAGCCGCGCAAGCAAGCGCTGGCGCGTGGCTTCGTAGAGCAGGATCGCACCCGCGGCTGAGGCATTGAGCGACGAGACCTGCCCGCGTTGGGGAATCTGCACGACGCCGGCGCAACGACGAGCCACTGCCTCGCGCAGGCCGCGGCCCTCGGCGCCCACGATCAAACCCGTGGGGCCAACCAACTCCGCCTGCGCCAAAGGCACGCCCCGCTCGGCAGCCGCGCCCCACACGCGCACGCCCTGCGATCCCAACCAATCGATCGTCCCGAGAAGATTGTGAACGCGCGCAATGCGCATGCGCTCGCTGGCCCCTGCCGAGGCCTTCACCACCGATCCCGTCACCGGCGCCGCGTGCTTGTCAGGAATGATCACCCCATGTGCACCCAGCACCTCCGCGCTGCGCACCAAGGCGCCGAAATTCTGCGGATCGGTGATGCAGTCGAGCAGCAAGAGCAGCGGCGCCTCGGACGCCGCCTGCGCCGCGGCCAGCATATCCGCGATGAGCGCATAGTGGTATTCGCCGACAATCGCCACAATGCCTTGATGGGCCGGGGCCCCGGCCAGCCCCGCTACCAGCGCGCGGGGCCGGATCTCCACGGTGATGCCACGATCCTTGGCCGCAGCCACCGCCACCTCGATCTCGCGCGAGCGATGCCCCTCGGCCAGATAGACCACGGCCACCTCGCGCGGCCGCGCCCGGCACAGCTCCTCGACCGGCCGAACACCGAACACCACCCGCGACGATGGGTCGTCCGCCACGCGTTTACCTTCCGGCTGCTGCGACTTCAGCGACCACGGCAGCAAAGGCGGCTGCCGGGTTCGCGGCGTCGCGGATGGGCCGGCCCACCACCAAGTAGTCTGCACCGCCAGCGATGGCCGAGGCTGGCGTGGCCACGCGCTTCTGGTCGCCGACATCAGCGCCAGCCGGCCGCACGCCGGGCACCACCAGCAAGAGCGATGGACAAGCCTGGCGCACGTCGGCCACTTCTTGCGGCGAGCACACCACGCCAGCGATCCCGGCTTGGCTGGCCAGCTTCGCCCGCCGCACCACTGCCTCACGCATGCTGCCGGCAATGCCGTCGGCGCGCAGATCGTCCTCAGCTAGGCTGGTGAGCACTGTCACGCCCAGTAGTTTCGCCCGCCCCTGCGCTGCCTGCGCAGCGCGCTTCATCATGGCCAGGCCACCCGAGGTGTGCAGGGTGAGCAACTCGGCACCCAGAGCCATGGCCGAGGACACCGCGCGCGCGACGGTTTCAGGAATGTCGTGCAGTTTCAGATCGAGAAAAACCTTGCCCCCGCGGCTGCGCACCGCCTCGATGGCTCGCACGCCCTCGGCCACGAACAGCTCCAGGCCCACCTTGTAGAAGACCGGCTGGCTATCCAGCCGGTCGAGAAAGTCCCCTGCCGCCTTCAGATCAGGCACGTCCAGCGCGACGATCACGCGCTCGCGCGCTGCAATCGCGCCTGCGCTCACGCCAGCCCCCCTGCCCGCTCGCGCTCGACCTTCTCGACCACGACGCGCACGATGTCCTCGATCTTCACCTTCAGCACGTCGGGCGCACGCCGAGCCTTCAGCTCGACCACGCCCTCGGCCACGCCCTTCTTGCCCACCGTGATCCGATACGGCATCCCGATGAGATCGGCGTCCTTGAACTTCACGCCCGGTCGCTCGTCGCGATCGTCGTACAACACGTCGATGCCCGCTTTCTGCAATTCATCGTGCAGGCGCTCGGCCACCGCCGTCACCTGCGCGTCGCCAACTTGCAGGGAAAGCAGGCTGACCTCGAAGGGCGCGATGGGCACCGGCCAGATGATTCCATCGGCGTCGTGATTCTGCTCGATGGCCGCGGCCGCGATGCGGGTCACGCCGATACCGTAGGTTCCCATCACCATCGGCTTCTCCTTGCCATCGGTGTCGAGGAAGTTGCACTTCATGGGCGACGAATACTTGGTGCCCAGGAAGAACACCTGTCCCACCTCTATGCCGCGATAGCCGGCGAAGTGGCCGCCATCGCAGCGCGGGCAAGCGTCGCCCACAGCAGCCTGGCGGAAGTCGCCACATTGGGTGGGGAAGAAATCACGTTTGGAGACCACATTGCGCAGGTGCAGGTCCACGACGTTCGCGCCACACACGAAAGACGGCAGCGCGCACACCTCATGGTCGCAGTAGATCGGAATGCGCAGTCCCACCGGACCGGCAAAGCCGACCGGAGCCGCGGTAGCCTCTTCCACGACTTTGTCCGCTGCCAGAACCAGATCAGAGCAGCCCAGGGCGCGCTTGACCTTGATGTCGTTCACCGCGCGATCCCCGCGCACCAGCACGGCCACCGGCTTGCCGTCGCTCAGGTAGATGAGTGTCTTGACCAGACCCTGCGGTTTGCAACCGAGGAAAGTCGAAACTTCTTCGATGGTGCGCTTGCCCGGCGTCGCCACGTTCTCGACGGCGGCAATTGGCGCTGCCGCGGCCGGCGCTGCAGCGGCCGGGCGCGCCTGGGCCTCTTCGACATTGGCGGCGTAGTCACACTTGTCGCAAGCCAGGATGGCATCCTCGCCGGTCTCGGTCAGCACCTGAAACTCGTGCGAGTGCGAACCGCCGATGGCGCCGGTGTCGGCCTCGACCGCACGAAAGGCCAGGCCGCAACGGGTGAAGATGCGCGTGTAGGCCTCGTACATGTTCTTGTACTCGCGCAGGGCATCTCCCTCGCTGGTGTGGAAGGAGTAGGCGTCCTTCATGATGAACTCGCGCCCGCGCATGAGGCCGGCGCGCGCGCGCAGTTCATCGCGGAACTTGGTCTGGATCTGGAACAGATTGAGCGGCAACTGCCGGTAGCTACGCACGTCGTGACGGACCAGATCGACGATCACCTCTTCGTGGGTGGGACCGATGACAAAGTCACCGCCCTTCCGATCCTTGAACCGAAGAAGCTGGTCGCCGTAGCGATCCCAACGACCAGACTCCTGCCAAAGCTCGGCCGGGATCACCGCGGGCAGGAATACCTCCTGCGACCCGGCACGGGTCATCTCTTCGCGGATGATGCGGGTGATCTTCTGAACAACGCGCCAGCCAAGCGGCAGGAACGAATAGATGCCGGCGGCCAACTTGCGCAGGTATCCGCCGCGCACCATCAAAATGTGGGACGGCACCTCAGCCTCGGCAGGGGCCTCTTTCAGCGTCGGGATCAGGGTCTTTGAGACTCTCATTTCGCCGAGTTTCATAACACACGCCGGGCTGGACGCGGCAGATGTCGCAGCTTCAGGTCCCGCCGCGTTACGCGATTTTTTTCTTTTGCCACCCGGACAAATCTGGGACAATTCCGACGTGAGTTTCGGGAATACCTTCTGGTCCACGAAGGTTGGGAATGCGAGGTCGCGAACCTGAACAAAGGCGCCACCGAACGAGAATGAGGGAGGAAGACGATGCAGCTACGGCACATCCGTCCGGGATCGGTTGACTGGAACGACGCAACCAACGAGGGAAGGGAAGCAAACTTGGCCCGTCTGAGCCCCGAAGAGGTGAGAAAGCTTCGCGCGGTTCTGGCAGCCGAGGGTTCACTGGAAGACGAGACAAAGGCGCGGACCAGACGTCCGCTCCGGCAGAACTAGACGGCATCCGAAGAATCTGGAGACTCGGTGTGGAACCCGGGATGGGTTCTGCACCTCCCCGGGGCGGGCTCCTTGGAGAGCCAAGTCCGCTCACGCCCATCCTATATGGGCGGTCGGCCCCCGCGCGGCTGCCAAACCGCGCGGGGGCGCGGGGCGAAGATTCAACAATTCCCAACAATTCCCGGCAGTCGACTCGAACCGGCGACTGTCGTAGAACCGGCCCATGCGCGCATGGGTTCTCGCAGCCTTCTTGCTCACTGGCTGTGCCAGCGGGCAGGTGCAGGCCCGCCAGGAGGGTTCCTTCCCAACTTCAGCCGAGGCGGGCGCCCCACAGGCAAGCTTGCCGCGCGAGGATCGCGGGGGCGACGTGGATTTTCGGGCGGCTGCCAGCAAGGCTTTCGCGTCGGATCCGGCCACGGCGCGCCAGGCGCTGGAGGCCTTTGTCGCCAACCATCCAGACCATCGCCAACGTCCGGCTGCCATCGCCCTTCTGGCGCGGGTCCAGATCGCGTCCGGCGACGCAGCCGGCGCCAAGGCCACGCTGGAAAAGGCCGACGCTGGCGGAAGAACACCCGACTTCGACTTCCTCCGCGGAATTGCCGCCAGCCGGCTGGGCAACCCCGTGCTGGCACTGGCGCTGCTGCGGCCGTTCATCGCGTCCGGACCGCCGCTAATCGGAGGCATCACCGACGCCGATGCACCCCTGCTTCTGCGCGCCGCTGCGGCCGAAGCCCTGGCCGAGAACGGAGATTCGGTGGCTGCCATCGAGCAGTGGAATGAGTATCGCAGTATCGACGGAACCCGGGAGCCCGAGCGCGCCTATGCGCGTCGCCGAGCCGAGGAGGTAGCCGAGAAGATCTCCGGCGAGGCAGCTCTGTCCGCCCTGTCTAGTCCTCGTTCCCCATTCGCGCGCGCCATGCTCGGGACGCAAGCCGTGTCCGCGTTGCGCGCGCGGGGAGACGAAGCCAGTGCCGTGCGGCTGGAGCAGGACGTCGGTCTGGTCAGGCGCAACCTGGGTCTTGATCCTCGCCTGCAGGAGACGCCAACTGGCGATCCGCTTCGCCTCGGTTTGGCGGTTCCTCAGTCGGGCGCGCAAACCCGTCTGGGCGAGGTCGTGCTACGCGGGGCGATGCTGGTGGTGGACGAGCCCACGCCCGCGGGCGACCCGTCGCCGTATCATCTCCTGGTCCGCGATGCCGCCGCCCCTGCCGAGCGCGCCGGGAG
>PMJE01000574.1 GCA_003157315.1 Myxococcales bacterium
CAAGCCGAGGGTCGCGGGTCCGAGCCCCGTCTCGCGCTCAGGTCAAGCGGAATCACAGATGCGTCTACTGGACGCGGTCAAGGTGGGCGGTGATCTTGGCCGCGAACTCGGCGAAGTCGTCCAGCCTTTGGTTCAGAAGCTGATGTAGCCGAGGGATGTCGACCTCGATATACCCGTGGACCAGCAGGTTGCGAAAACCAGCAATCGCACGAAAACGGAACAAGCTGGGCAGTGGCAACCACCAGTTGAGAATGACGGACTTTCGCTTCCGGCGCAAATCCGGCACCGACATGCCCTGGGTCCGGGGCCGCGGGCCGCAAACTTCAGGTCGAGCCACCTCGATCCGGGATCAGCTCGTAGGCCACCGGCGCCAACACCATCAGGAACAGCCCTGCCAGGAACACCAGCGGGCTACCAGGCAAGATCGGATCGAGGAAGGGCGCGCTGGCGAAGCCGGCAGAAAGCGCCAGGCCGCCGCCGGCCGCGGCGAGGCCGAGAATCAAGCATACGGCGGTGGCGAGCGAGCGAAGTCGCCGACCAGCGGGCGCAGGGCCGGCGGGCTGGGGGCTGGCCTCAATCACGGCTGGGCAGACCCTGGCCAAGAACAGAAAGACAAGCACAGCCGCAGCTGCCAAACCCGCAAGCACGGACCATTCGATAAACGTCGGGCGGTAGCTGCCGGCTGGCCAAGACAGCCCCAGGCCGTGCGTCTGCCAGACCACCAATACCAGGAAGCGCTCGAGCAACACAGCAGCGCAAACGAGCAAGGCTGTCGTCGAGGCCCAAAACGCGGGGACAGTCTTCCGCCACGACATTGCCAGAGAGATGATCGCGGCCAAGAAGAGGAGAACCAGTTCGGCCCAGAAGAGGTGGTTCCAGGGCCCGTTGAGCAAGGCGCGCGCGTAGCTCTGCACCGACGCATACGGCGTGCGCAGCGCCAGGATTTCGCCGAAGACCACCAACAGGACCGTGAGGCTGGTCAACACCGCAAGAATCCGCGCCAGCGAGACGCGCGCCGGTGCGGGCGCGCGCGTGGCCAGCGCAAGCAGGCTGCAGCCAGCGGCGCCACCTGACACAACGAATGTGCCCACTTCCATGCCGCCTTGCCACGCTGGACGTCCCGCACGCACGCCGAACACGACGCCCAGAATGACAAGCCCGCCGAGAAGCAACGGTAGCAGGGTAAGCGACAGCCAGAAGTCGACGCGCTCGCGCCGTTGTGTCGCCGAGGCCGTCCCCTTCCAGCCGCAGGCCAAGAATCGCCAGCGCCATGCCGCCTGCGCCCGCTCGGCCCATCCTGGCCGGCTGACCAGCGCCAGCTGCACCACCGTTGCGAAAAGTGACGCGCCCGCGACCAGGGTGAACGTGCCGAAAAATGGCGAGCGCGGGCGCCCGAACAGCGGCAAGTTCACCATCGCAGCCATCGGCCGGCCCAGATCAGCCAGCACGCAGCCGAGCGAGGCCAGCAGCCCTGCCACCCCAATCGGCAAGGCGATGCGCGCCACACTTTCCGTCTCCCGCACTCGCCGCACACGAATCACGCAAGCCACGGCCAGGCTGGCCAGCGCCGCGCTGGCAAAGAAACCGTCGCCCACGACGTACAGGCCCCATACCGCACCACCTGCTCCGATTGTGCGCAGGTCAGTGACGGCGTCGCCATGGATGAACTGCTGAGCCCAGGCGTAGGCACCGATGGTGACCAACGTCATGAGAACCACGAGGGCTGCTCGTTTCACTTTCCCTCCCGCAAATAGATCACCTTGGGCCGCGTGCCGGCCTCGGGAAGCAAGCGAATGGCGCGCGGACTGGCCGCCAGGCGCGTGACCTCGGATTCGGGATCGGCAAGATCGCCGAAGGTGATGGCCTGGGTCGGACAAGACTGGGCGCAGGCCGGCAGCCAACGCAAAGTCTCGTCGGTCAGCGGTTCCTCGTCGACGCGCGCCCGCTCGAGCGCCGCGCGAATGCGGTGGTGGCACAGAGTGCACTTTTCCACCACGCCACGCGGCCGCGGGGCCACGTCAGGATTCAGGCTGCTCAAATCGTTGCCCGGCCAATGCGGCTCGCTCCAATTGAAATAGCGACGCGCATATGGGCAGGCCACCATGCAGTAGCGGCAGCCGATGCAACGTTCCCAGATCTGCGCCGTGATGCCATCGGGACTCTGGTAGGTCGCGCCCACCGGGCAGACCTTCACGCAAGGCGGGTCCTCGCAGTGCATGCAGGGAATGGGTGTGGCCGCCGATCTTCCTGGCGCGGCGGGCAGAAAATCCATCCAATGAATGGGACGCTCCCGCGCCGCTGCCTCCGGGCCGGCGGGCGCAACATTGTTCTCTTGCTGGCAGGCCACTACGCACCCGGCGCAGCTGGCGCAGCGATTGAGATCGATCACCAGGCCCCATTTGTGACGACGTCCGCCGGGCGCGGTGACAGGCTCGCTGCTCTGCGCGGCCGCGGATCGAGAACCGCCAACCAGCGCGCCCGCGGCCGAGGCTGCCAGCCCGGCCAGAAGCTTGCGTCGCGAGTCGCGCGCGTTGTCGTCGCGCTTCATGACAGCTTCCTCACACGCACCCGCGTGCCTTGCCAGGCGAGCACGCCCGACAACTGATCTTCGTCGGGCACCACCAGATCCACTACCCCTGCCTTGCCGAGAGCCATCGCCACCACGCCGGCGTAGAGGCCTTCACTCAATCGCACGACGGCCTTGCACGAGCCAATCGGGGATTCGACCAGCACGCGGTCACCGTCGGCCAGGCCGAACCGCACAGCGTCGGCAGGATTGATCTCGGCACGAACTGGCCAGGGATCACCCGAGACCAGAGGCAGCTCGCTCAGCCAGGAGAGAAAGCGTCCGCAATCTTCCACAAACTGAACCGGCCGGTAGGGAACCAGGTGCAAAGGGAACTGCAGCGCATCGCCGGAAAATCTCGGCGGCTCCCAGAGGGGCAGGCCCTGGCACGGCCAAGCCTGTGACTGCGCAGTGTCGCTAGCCTTGGCCATACGCAACGCGATCGCCTGTGAACAGATCTCGAATTTTCCCGACGGCGTGGGCAACCTGCCGGTTCCCGCCTCGCCATTCGCAGGCTCGCGCCACCAGCCGCCCGCCTCTTTCATGTCAGCCAGCAAGGCGTTGACGTCGGCAGGGGCGTCGTCGTCTTCGAGCGAGCTGAGCAGGCCCTGCAAACGCGCGGTCATGGCGTCTTGCTGGCCTTTCCAAGGCTGGGACTGCGCAACTGATCCGCCCAGCCCGGCAGCAAGCGCGACAACCACGTCGCCAGTCTGCCGCGTGTCGTGCAACGGCGTAACCACGGGCTGCCGAAAACCGAGCACCGGCTGGCCTGCCCCGGGCGCCACTCTGANNCTCACCACGAAAGGCACCTGCTGCAATGCCGCGATCCAGGCTTGCCGTCCCGGCAGCCCGGCCAGGGGGTCCGCGCTATGCAGAAACAGCGCCTCGACCGGATATGGCTTGGCCTGGGTGATGGCGGCGGGAACCGCCTGCACACGGCTGCGCCCGAGCGGACAATCCGCTGTGCCCACGCCGTCGATGCGCGGAGCCGCGCTGCCCGCGGCCGCGACCGCATCGGCAGTTGGCGTGTCCCAGTCCGTGCGGCCCACATCTGTTTGCAGCCGCATTCCGCCGGTACGCTCCAGATTCCCAAGCAACGCATTGAGCGCGGAAATGGCCATGGCGGTGGCCAGACCATTGCTGGCCGCAGCCGCGCTTCCGTCGCTGACAACCACGGCCGGACGCTGTTTGGCAAGCGTCTGGGCCAGCCGCTCGACCAGGGCGACGGGAATGCCAGTCACTTCCTTGGTCCTCTCCGGCGCATAGTCCAGCACCATCTCCGCAAATCCCCGCTGGTCATCTCCAGCTTGATTCTTCCACGCGGAGAAGCCCAAGACATGGTCAGCGATGAAGTCCCGATCAATCAGGTCATCGCGAACCAGCACATGGGCGAGCGACAGCGCCAGGGCACCGTAGCCTCCCGGCGCGATGGGGACCCACCTGTCGATGCGGCAGCCCGGCCGGCGCGGCGACACGCAAAGCACGCGCGGGCGCCGCGCACTCTGCGTGCGCCAGAAGTGCATGGCCTGCCCAGACGACTCGAGCAGGTCCGTGCCCATTGCCAGCAACAAGCCCGTCCGGCCGAGATCGTATTCGGGCAGGCCGTAGCTGCCCATCATGTACTGGGTGGCCAACTTGACGCCCGCGTTGCGAGCTGATCCCAGTCCAATGTGGTTGGGGCTGCCAAACGCCAAGAGAAAACGCGTCCACAAGTCGCGGGTGAACGTGCCGGTCTCGCCGTCGATCAGTACCAGGCGTTCCGGATGACCAGCGGCGCGCAACTTGCCCAGCTTCGCCACCACTTCGCCGATGGCCTGGTTCCAGGAAATCGGTTTCCACTTGCCCTCGNNGAGCGCCTGCAGCGCCGCTTGCCCGCGACTGCACAGACCGCCGCGGTTCACCGGGTGCTCCGGGTTGCCTTCGATCTTGACCGCCCTGCCCTCCACCACGCGCACCCTGATCCCGCAGCCGGCATCGCACAAGGCGCAGGTGGAAAGCACCCAGCGCTCCTCGCCGGTGCGCCAGCCGGGGACGCGTGGCACGGGCGGCTTGTCTATGCGATAGGGATCTTTCTTCTGGCCGCAGCCCAGGGCCGCGGCGCCCGCCAGTGCAGCGCCACCCAGAAGTTCACGTCGGCCGAATCTTCTCATGCATCACTTGTGGCAGGCTAGGCAGTCCAGACTGGCGTGCTTGCTGCGGTGGCAAGCAACGCATTCACTCATTTCCCCGTGCACGTCAGGCACGGTCGGCGCCTCCCCGACCGCTTTCATGTCGCGATGACATTCCTCGCATTTCATGCTGGCTAAGCTCACGTGCGCCGCGTGCGAAAAATACACGTGTCCGGCCAGGCGGTTGATCCGCACCCAGGTGAGCGCTTGGCCGCGCGCCGCAAAGGCTCGCACCTCGGGCTCGGCAGGTTCTCTTCCCTGCGGCGTCTTGTGGCAGTCCATGCAATCGGCCAGGGTGGGAAACGACGCCATGGCCTCGCCCTCGACGCCCTGGTGGCAGGCCCGGCACTTCATGTCTTTCGCGATGTGGCGCTTGTGACTCATGGGCAGCGGCTGCTGTGTGTCTCCGGCTGGCGCACGACGCGAGGCGACCGCGCCGGCGAACAACGCGACGCCAGCGACAAGCAGGACGATTCTTCCGCGGGGGTATGACACGACGACGCCAGTGACAGAGGACACTCTACACCGTCGACCGCCAGCCGGCTGTCCGCCTCTACTTTGAACCGCCCTTCAAGACGCCAAACAATTGGCATTGACAGCCGAATGCTCATTCGGCACACTGAATCCAGGTTCATCCCAGCGAAAGCAGGTCCAAAAAATGAAGGCGCCTCAGAGACGTGAGCGAGAGATCGCGCGAACCCGCGAGGACATCGTGGAGGCAGCCAACCGAGCCTTCGTGGAAGTCGGCGTGCATGACGCCACCATGCAGGACATCGCGCGCGAGGCTGGCTACACGGCTGCCTCGCTCTACACGTATTTTCGCAGCAAGCAGGAAATCGTGGAGGCCGTGATGGACCAACTCACCACCGAGTTCCTGCAGGTGTTCGAGCAACCGTTGCCCGGCAACCTGACCTTCCCGCAGCGTTTCGACATCGTGCTACTGCGCCACCTGGAGCTGATCGAAAAACGGCGCACGCTGATGCTGAGTTTCCACGCTGCCGAGGCCGAGAGCGGCCGCTGCCCGGGCGACACCCACGGGCAATCCTTCCACGACAACTTCGAACGTCGCATCTTCGGCCTGGCGGACTGGTTCGAGAAGAACGCCAAGCCCGAAGAGATCGGCGGTCACGATCCGGAGATGGTGGCGCGCCTCCTGATGGGCATGGGGTTCGGCCTGCTGCACGGCTGGGTGGCCAAGGCAGAAGGCAGCTTGGCCGACCGCGCCCCCCTGCTGCGCGACTTCTTTTTCCACGGCGTATCGGGAAATCCCAAAGCTGGAGCCAAGAAGAAATGACTGCCCCCTTCACCAAGATCACGCTCGCGACGATGGCGATCTCGTTGCTGGCAGCCGGGACTGCGACGGCTGAACCCATGACCCTGGCCAAGTGCATTGAGGTGGCCTTGCACGGCAATCCCGACATCACCAGCGCCAACCTGGAAGTAGAAGCCACCACCGCACAGAAGAAGAGCGCGCGCGGCGCCTTCGGGCCACGGCTGCACCTCGATGCGGGAATCCAGCGCTGGGACAGCCCGCTGAGCGCAAACTTCGCTGACATGCTCATTCCGGTCGTCAACGTAGGTCTCCAGAACAAGAATGGCCTTATTCCGATCGACAAGAGCGATCTTACCGGCCCTCTCGCCCCCCTCGCTCAGCCGATCGAACTCCGCGCGCAGACCACCTGGTCCGCGTCCGTCACGCTGGCCCAGCCGATTGCTTCGCTGTGGACCATCAATGAAGGCTATGCCCTGCGCAAGATGGGCGTGGACCTGGCCGGGCTGCAGCGCAAGGTCGCCCTGCGCGACGTCGCCTTCCAGGTGACAGAGGCCTACTACCGGGTGCTGCAGGCCATGCGTCTGGCCGATGTGGCGCAGAAGTCGGTCGAAAACATCGAGGCGCAGGTGAAGCGCGCGCAATCCTTCTTCCGTGCGGGAACCGTGGGCCGCAACGACGTGTTGCGCGCTGAACTGGGTCTGGCNNGCAGCCAAGCAGCGCCTGATCCAGGCCAACGGCGGCGTGGTGCTGGCGCGTGGACAACTGGCCAGACTCATGGGCTTGCCGCCTGAAAGCCCGATCGATCCGGTGGATTCAATCACCGACCTGGCGGTTGCGCTCCCGGTGCCCGCCACGCAGGCCGAGGATCGCGCGGTGGCAGACCGACTGGAGATGAAGGAGATCGCGGCGCAGATGGAGATGGCCCGGGCGGGCGAGAGCCTGGCCAAGTCGAAGATGTTGCCGCAAGTGAACGCCCTCGCGAACTACACCCACTCGTCACCGGCGACCATGTTTGCCCCGAAGCAGGACATCTGGTTCATCGGCGGCACTGCCTCTTGGGACATCTGGGAAGGCGGAGGCACCTATTATGGTATCGACGAGTCGAAGGCGCGCCTGGCCCAGGCCCTGTCAGCCCGACGCAAGGCCGAGGACGGAATTCGCCTGGAAACCCGCAGCGCGCATGTCAACGCGACCACCGCGGCTCAGGCTCTCACGGTAGCTCGCGATGCCGTGGAACAAGCCGAAGAGAATTTCCGCATCGAGCAGAAACGCTACGAGAGCGGGGACAACACCTCATTCGACGTGCTCGATGCCGAGAACCAGCTCACCACTGCGCGCGGCCAACTGCAGGCCGCCACCTACGACAGCCTTATCGCCCAATCCAACCTGGCCCGCGCGATTGGCCAGCAAAGTCCCATCCAAGGCAGCGCCCTATGACTCACAAGATTCTCAACCATCCACAGTCAACCTGCAACCGAGGTCCATCATGACCGCTCGTCCACTTCTTGTCCCGCTCCTCCTCCTTGCCACTGTGTCCTGCGAACGCGGTTCCGAGGTTGCTCGTCTGCCCAAGCCGACAGCGGTTCAACCAGTCGCGCCTGCACCCGCGACGCCCGCGCCAGCGGCCCCGACGCCCGCGCCAGCGCCTGCCCCTGCGGCCGCCGCTGATCCATCCGCTGGCGCGGCCGGCAGTGCCAGCCCGTTCTTGTCAGGCACGACTGAAGCCCACCGCAAGAGCACGCTGACGCCCAAGGTGTCGAGCGCGGTCACCCGCGTGCACGTGCGCGAGGGCGACGTGGTCAAGCAGAACCAACCCCTGGTCACCCTCGATACACGCGACTTCGTGCTGCGCGCCCAGCAGGCCGAGGCCGCGCGCGACGGCGCCAAGGTCCAACTCGACGCTGCCAAGCTGGACTGGGATCGGATTAAGTCCTTGCTGGCGGAAAAGGCGGTCCCCCAGAGCCAATTCGACATGATCGACGCGCGCTACAAGGGCGCCAAGGCCGGCCTGGCCGCTGCCGAAACCGCGGTCGCCATGGGCCAGAAGGCCCTGCACGACTCGGTGGTGCGCGCCCCCTTTGACGGGCTCATCGTCAAACGCTTTGTCAACGAAGGCGAATACGCCTCAGTCATGCCGGCCACGCCACTGGTCAGCATCGAAGAAATCGATCCGGTGGACTTGCGCATCCAGGTACCTTCCACCGACATGGCCCAGGTAGCGGTAGGCGATCCAGTGCACGTGCGCCTGCCCGCCACCGGCCAGGAGCTGGAACTGCGCCTCACCCGCGTGGTGGCCGCGTCTGATCCACGCACCCGGACCTTCACCGCCATCGTGGAGATTCCCAATTCCGACCACAGCTTGCGCTCCGGCCTATACGCCGAGGTCACTCTGCGTCCTCGCGCCGCGCGCGCCTTGACCACAACTGAGACCGCCAAAACCAAGAAGCGCGTGCGCTCGCCAAGAGACTAGCCATGAAGCTCGCTGATGTCTCCATTCGCCGTCCGGTTTTCGCCACCGTGATGGTCGGTGTGCTGGTGGTGTTCGGCGTGTGGGCCTATCCCAAAATCCCGCTCGACATGATGCCGGAAGTTGAGTTCCCCATCGTCACCGTGACCGCGGTGTACCCAGGCGCCGATCCGGAAACCATTGAGTCGCGGGTCATCGACAAGCTGGAGGAAGCGGTCAGCACTGTGAACGGCATCAAGACCCTGCGCTCCACCTCGATGGAGAGCGTGGGTCTTCTCTTCGTGCAATTCGAACTGGAACGCAAAGCCGACGAGGCGGTGCAAGACGTGCGCGATAAGGTCTCCAGCGCGCTCAAGGACCTGCCCAAGGATCTTGAGCCCCCCATCGTCGAGCGCCTGGACATCAACGCCGCGCCCATCGTGTCGCTGGCGCTGGCGGGTCCTTTGCCCAAGCGCGATCTCACTTCGATGGCCAAGGACAACATCAAGCAGAAGTTGCAAGCCATCAACGGCGTGGGTGGCGTGGACATCATCGGCGGCCAGGAACGGGAATTCCACGTGTGGATCGATCCGCGCCGGCTGGAATCGTACGGACTGGCGGTGGGCGACGTGGTCCAGAGTCTGGCCGCGCAGAACGTAGAGATCCCGGGCGGCCGCCTGGAGGTGGGCAAGACCGAGCTCTCGGTCAAGACGCGTGGCCAGGTGTACTCGGCCCACGAACTGGAGAACATCATCATCACCGCCGCGGGTGGCGCGCCGGTGCGTATCGGGGACGTGGCCCGGGTGGAAGACGGCGCGGAAGAACGTCGTTCCTACTCCACCCTCAACGGCACTTCGTCCATCACCATGCTGGTGCGCAAGCAATCTGGCTCGAACACCGTCGAGGTCGCCCACCGGGTGAAAGCCTTGGTGGAAAAGCTCCGGCCCCAGCTCCCCAAGGGAGTGACCATCGCAATTCCCACCGACAACTCGATGTTCACCGAGGACATGATCCACGATGTCAGCTTCGACCTAGTCTACGGCGCCATCCTGGCCATTCTGATCATCATGTTCTTCCTACACGACTGGCGCGCGACCCTGATCAGTGCCACCGCCTTGCCGGTCTCGGTCATTGCCACCTTCGCCTTTATCAAGGCCATGGGCTTCACCCTCAACATGATGACCATGCTCGCGTTGTCGCTCTCCATCGGCATCCTGATCGACGATGCCATCGTCGTGATCGAGAACATTCACCGCCACCTGGAGATGGGCAAGTCCCCCATGAAGGCCGCCAGCGAGGCCACCGGCGAGATCGGCCTGGCAGTCATGGCCACCACGGCATCGATCTTGGCCGTGTTCGTGCCGGTGGCGACCATGAAAGGCATGATTGGCCGTTTCTTCGTGCAGTTCGGCCTGACCGTGGCCTTCGCTGTGTCTGTGTCGCTGTTCGTGGCCTTTACCCTCACGCCCATGCTGTCCTCGCGCTTCTTGCGCGCACAAACCGGCAAGGGCCCCCTCGGGCAAGCCATCGAGCGTTTCTTGAACGTGATCGACGTCGCCTACCGCAAGGTGCTGGCGGGTGCGCTCAAGCATCGTGGTCTTACCGTGCTGGTCGCAGTCCTGGTCTTCGCGGCCAGCATCATGCTGGCCTTCGTGTTGCCGAAGGAATTCATGGCCACCGAGGACCGCAGCATGTTCTCAGTAAAGATCGAACTACCCAGCGGCTCCTCGCTGGAGGCCAACGAAGCCTTCACCGAGTCGATCGCCAACAAGCTGCGCACGGTGCCGGGGGTCAAGGAGACCCTGGTCACTATCGGCGGCACCACTCAATCCGAGATCAACCGCTCGGAGATCCAGGTCAACCTGGTCAAGCGCCACCAGCGCAAGTTCACTCAGGCCCAGGCCATCGAGTACGTGCGCAAGCAGTTACCCAGCTGGGCCGACCGCAAGGACGTCAACTGTGCGGTCGAGCCGTTTAACTTCACAGGCGGCGGCAACGCGGCCTTCCGCAGCGCCATGCTGCAGTTCAACGTGCGCGGCCGCAACTACGACGAGATCAGCAAGGCCACCGACGAATTGACCGCCTGGATGAAAACCCAGCCGGGTTACGTGGACGTGGATGTTTCCTACCGGGGTGGAAAACCCGAGGTGGCCATCAACATCGATCGTGATCGCGCCGCCGATCTGGGAGTGCCCATGGCGGCCATTGCCAGCACGGTACGCAGCATGATGGCCGGCGACAAGGTCAGCGAGATCTCCAGCGACGGCCAGCGCTACGACGTGCGCCTGAGGCTGGACGAGGCCTTCCGCCAGAAGCCGGATGATCTGCTTGCCTTCAAGATCCGCTCGACCACGGGTCAACTGGTCAACATGTCCAGCGTGGTGTCCATCACACCCGGCACAGGGCCGGCCAAGATCGACCGCCAGAACCGGCAGCGCCAGATCACTGTCTACGCCAATCTGGCAGGCGGCAAGACCCTGGCCACCGGCATGACCGAGGTCGAGGCGGAAGCCAAGAAGGTGGTCCCCGCCAGCATGAACACCGACTGGGCCGGCATGGGCGACATCATGCGAGAGTCGTTTGCCAACCTGATTGGGGCCCTGGTGCTCGCCATCATCATTGTGTACCTGGTGCTGGCAGCGCAGTTCGAAAGCTTCCTGCACCCCTTCACCATCATGCTGTCGCTGCCGCTGGCCATGGTGGGCGCACTGGGGGCCATCGCCCTGGCGCACTCGACCATCAGCATCATTACCCTCATCGGCATTATCTTGCTCATGGGCCTGGTGACCAAGAACGCCATCCTGCTGGTGGACTACACCAACACGCTTCGCCGCCACGGCAAGAATCGGCGCGAAGCGCTCCTGGCCGCGGGCCCGGTACGGCTGCGACCCATTCTGATGACCACCGGGGCGATGATCTGCGGCATGATGCCAGTGGCCCTGGGGCTTTCCGAAGGCAGCGAGATGCGCTCACCCATGGCCATCGCGGTCATCGGCGGCCTCATCACCTCGACCATGCTCACCCTGGTGGTGATTCCGGTCGCCTATGACATTATCGATGCCGTAGCCGAGCGCCTACTGGGCCATGCCACAGTCATGCAGGAAGGTGAGGAAACGCCGCTCGAGGCCAAGGCCAAGGGCCACGTGGTAGCGACTTCGTAGTTGCGCGGCCGCGGGCGGCAGGACGATAGTCCATGGGGCCGAATTCCAGCGCGCCCGCCGGGATCACCGACATGGGCCCGTGAACGATGCAGTCCTGCTGCGGCATGGACGGCACACAAGAACTCGTGCAGATTCCCGCAGGCGGCGTACTTCTTGCGGGTTTGCTTAGACTCGAAACCTAATTAGAGGTCAAGTCATGGAAGAGGTTTTGCTTTGCTCCGTGATTCTCGCCCTAATGGGCTGCTCAAACGATGCTCCGGGCCTGGCTGGTGGCGCAGGAGCGCAGGCAGGCGCGCGGGGTTCCGGTGGGGTTACTTCAGCCGGTGGTCAAACCGAAACCGGGGGTGAGACCGCCACTGGCGGGCTTGCTGCGGGCGGCGTCATTGCGGCCGGCGGGACGAGCCAGACCGGCGGCGTCCCGGAAACCGGTGGGGCAGCAGCCCAGGGAGGCCTAGGCGGTGTTTCATCCGGTGGTGCCACCTCGACTGGTGGTTTGGCTGAAACCGGCGGCAAGATTGCCACTGGCGGGTCTGGCGCGGGCGGTGTCAGCGCAAGTGGCGGTGCAAGCCCGACCGGTGGAGGCGCAAGGACCGGTGGCGCAAAGACCACTGGCGGTGCGATCGGAAGCGGCGGCGCAAAAGCCGGCGGCTCGACTGGATGCGGCGGCGCGACCGGAAGCGGCGGCGCAAAGGCCGGCGGCGCGACCGGAAGCGGCGGCGCAAAGGCCGGCGGCGCGACCGGAAGCGGCGGCGCAAGAGCCGGCGGCGCGACTGGAAGCGGCGGGGCGGACGGCGGAACAGGAGGTGGCGGCAGCGTGCCGGTCATAGACGGCTGCAACATTTTTCCCGCGGA
>PMJE01000392.1 GCA_003157315.1 Myxococcales bacterium
CCTTATGCTTGGCATTGACGAGCGCAAATGGCAGCCAGCGGCTCGTCGGATTCGGCAGTGCAGGTCCCCAACGCCATTCCCTGGTAGACTCGATCCATGCGAGCTGTGTTTGTCATGCTGAAAACCGACCCGGGCCACGTGACCGAGGTGGCCAACTGCATCGCCGAGATCGAGAGTTTCTCGGAGGCCTACAGCATCAGCGGGCAGTACGACCTGCTGGTCAAGCTGTACGTGGACGACGTGGACAGCGTGGGCCGGCTCATCGAGCAGCAGATCCACCCCATCCCGCACATCCGCGAAACCTATACGCTGCTGACCTTTGAGGCCTTCGGGGTCTCCGGCGGGTAGGTGTGGAAAGCACCAGGCGGGCTGCTATTGTAGACCGATAGAAGACTGCATTTGTCGGATTTTGCGGAGCTAGAGGACGACACCATGACGTTCAGACAGATTGCGTTTTTCGCAACAGTGCTGGCTCTGGTCGGCTGTGCTCCCCAACTCGATGCAGACCATCCCGGGTATGGCAAGCAGCCTGATTGCTGGACATCGGGCTGTCACGATCGCAGCCACACCATGCGGTCGACGGACTGGCCGTACCAGTGCGCTGATTGCCACGGCAGCAATGGCGCGCCTGCCAGCCACCGCCCCCAATCAGCCGACCCCTGCGCGACCTGCCACGGTCAGATGCACGGCGGACCTGCAGCCGGATTCATCGACCCCATCGCCTGCGACACCTGTCACGGCTGAGCGAGGCGCAAGTCGGCGTAGACTCAGACGTTGTGCCGTGAGGTGACTGCCTGGCGGGCGAGTTCGTCGCAGCGCTCGTTGTTGTCCACGCCGGCGTGGCCTGCCACCTTGACCAGTTTCACGTGCGGGAACCCGGCCAACTGCTCGCGCAAGCTGGCCACCAATTCTTGGTTGGCCTTGGCCTTCCAGCCCTTGCCCAGCAGGCCGAGCGCGTAGTTGGAATCGCTGTAGATGCGAATGGGACGGGTATGATCGGGCGCCAGCTCAGCTGCCAAGTCGAGCCCGCGCGATATCGCGGTCAGCTCCGCGATGTTGTTGGTGCCTACGCCCAGGTATTCGCCGCGTTCGGCGCGTTCCCGGTCGGCGACCACCACGATGCCGATGCCCATGGGGCCGGGGTTGCCGGAGCAAGCCCCGTCGGTCCACACGTGGATCGTACCAGGGGCGTGGTCGTCGGTGGTGGACGCCGAGGGCGCGCGAGGGTGTGCAGAAGATGCAGTTCGCGGTGCGCGCGGGGGACGGGGCTGGGCAGGGACTGCCGGCTCGTTGCCCTGCTCGGCCAGCGGCGCCAGGTTGCTGGGCGCGGGCCGGTAGCTCTTGGGATCTTCCTGTCGGTACTTCATCTCGGCCCGACCTTCGCTGTCCAGCACCGGTCGCTGATCGGCGCCCACGCGCACCCAGACCGGCTGGCCCTTGAAGCTCATGCGCGACCAAGACATCATGGCCGCCCACTATGGCTGGATTCGCCTGCCAGTTTCCACAGCTACTTGCATTGCCCCAAAGGCTCTCCGCGTCGTCCGCTTGTTCGCGCCTTTCTCAGAAAGACAGGTAACCTGCCGCCGTGACTGAAGCAGACAAGACCACACAGCCCGACCGTGCCGTCGAGGTGGGCCGCGGCGTGCTGTTCATCGGATTCGCCAAGGCCTCATTCATGGTGTTCGGGGCCTTGCAGAAGTTTTTGCTCGCGCGCGTGGTGGACTTGGCCGAGTACGGCGCCTTCTCGGTGGTGAACNNGGGACCATCCAGTCGGTGTCCAAGTTCACCGCCGAGGACGACGCCCGGGCAGGCGCGGTCCAGCGCGCTGGCCTGAAGTTGCAGAGCGTGCTGGGCGTGGCGGTGGCCGTGGCCTTTTTCCTTGCGGCCCCGCTGGTGGCCGGATTCGTGAACGCCCCGGAGCACACCTGGTTGTTCCGGCTGTCCGCGGCCATCCCACTGGTCTACGCCTTCTACACGGTGTTCGTGGGCACGGCCAACGGCCAGCGCCGCTTTCGCGTGCAGGCGAGTTTCGACGTCGGCTTTTCCATCACCAAGACGGTGCTGCTACTGGCCGGCGCGGCAGTCGGGCACATGACAGGCCATTCGGTGGCGGGTGCGTTCGCCGGGTTCATCACCGCGGCTGTCGTCATCATGCTGGTGGCCGCGCGCAAGATGTGGCTCGCCCCAGGGCAAGGCCGCTTCTCGCCAGCGCGTCTGCTGGTGTTCATGGGAGGCGCGGTGACTTACACCGGGCTCATCAATCTGGCGCTGAGCTACGATTCGCTTCTGCTGCGGCGCTTTGCCGGGGCTGCGCTTGCGGGGCAGGGGAGCAAGGCCGACGCGCTGGTGGGCGTGTACGAGGCGGTTCGCAGTCTGGCGCTGCTTCCCTACCAGGCCCTGCTGGTGGTGACCTTCGTCATCTTTCCGCTGGTTTCGCGTTCCACCTTTGCTGAGGACCGTGAGGCAACCCGGGCTTATGTGCGGCAGACCCTGCGCTACGCGCTCATCTTCGGCGCGGCCATGGCCGTGGTGCTGGGCGCGCGACCCGCGACCTTGCTGAGGATCTTCTATCCCGCGGGCTACGGCACTGGCGCGGCAGCGCTTCCCATCCTGGCGGCCGGTGTAGTCGCGCTGGCGTTGCTGTCGATCGCGGGCTCGATCGTGACAGCGTCGGGGCGGCCCTATGTGGCGGTGGGGCTGGTGGCCATCACCCTGGTCGCGGGCACCGGCTTGGCCTTCACCTTGGTTCCGCGCGCGGTTGCCGGCCCGGCCATGTTGTCAGCCGCAGCCGTGTCGACCGCGGCTGGCATGCTGGTCGGTTTCTTGGCTGCGCTCGGGTATCTGTGGCGGCGCTTTGGCGCCGGGCTGCCTCTGTTGTCGGTGTTGCGCGCGCTGGTCGCGACAGCTCTTGGCGTGGGCGCAGCTCACCTGGTGCCCGGCTCAGGGATCGTGGCGGGTGCGGCAGCCATGGCGCTGGCCGGGCTGGTGTTTGTGATGGCTCTGCTGCTGGCACGCGAATTCGGCGCCAGAGATCGCGAGAAGTTCCTCAAGATCTTGCATCGCAAGCGGTAGGGGCGACCTGCGGTCACCCCAGTCCGGGCAACGCGACGTTGTGACGGGTCGAAGCGCCCTACTTCTGACGCTTGAATACCGGAAAGCCGTTAGTGTTAGACAAGCCCGCGAATTCCCACCCCTCGGCGCCGAGAGCATTGAACTGGCAGACCTGCTGGTCGGTAGCGGTGGGGGTGTTGGAGCAGGATGAGAACCCTGCAGGACTAGCCTCGCCGGTTGGCATGAAAGGCGTATACGCATATATCATCGCATACTCCCAGACAACATTCCCCTGCGCATGGGCAGGCCCAGGGCCAAGCCCGGAATCGCTGCTGTTTCCAGCACCCCGATTCCCGCCGCCGCAGGTGAGGATCAACCCGAGTGCAAAAACGCTTCCAGCCAAGAATCCGATCCATGTTTTCATGACATCACTCCCTACGAGCACGACCGGCTCGATTCCGCGAGTGTGCGCTACTTGCGCCTGACCGTCAATTCGGTCGGCACACCGAGCGCCGAGGGTGGTGCGAGACACCTGGCGGGTTGGGCGACGGACCTTTGGGGGCGAAGCGCCGGGCTGCGTTACATTGAGAAACTGCTGGGCCACGGATCTGTGGCGACAGCGTAGGACTGCACGCGCTTGTCCCTGGGGGCCACGCTACAAAGGTGTCCCCCACGGGAGCGTGGTAATCTGGAGACAAAGGACAAAGACGATGAGCCGAATGGCCTCTGAAATCCGCGAACTGTCAGAGCGTATCGAGTCGCTTGGAACAAAGCAGAAGGTGAAACTGCTCGAACGCGTGCTCACGCCGGAGATGGAGCTGCGCTTCGCGATGGAGCACATGGCCCGACGATCTCGCCACGTGTCCAGTCGCGTTCTGGACCGAGCCGCCGACAGAGCGATCCAAGAGGTCCGACGTGAGCGAGCCGAGCGCAGGGCGCATTAGAGCGGTCCTCGACACGAACGTCCTGGTGCGGGGGCTCACCCACGCGACGGGCCCGAGTCGACAGATCCTTGATGCGCTGGTCGACGCGAGAGCTTTCGAGCTGGTGACGTCGACGGAGATTTTGGCCGAGTTGGGTGATGTCCTACAGCGCCCCTCTTTCCGGCGGCACGTGGATTTCAGCGATTTCGAGATCATGCGCGCGATCCGCGGTCTGCGGCGCGTGGCGCAGCTTGTCCCGGGGGCCTACGTGGAGTTGAAGGCTGTGCCTACAGATCCCGACGACAATCTGGTGGTGGCCTGCGCGCTTGAGGGCGGCGCCAACCATATCGTGAGCGACGACAGACGCGATCTCTTGCCACTCAAAGTGATCCACGTAGGTGGACACCATCCGGTTCAGGTGGTGTCGCCTCGGGGATTTCTGCGGCTACTGGGTCGCTGAGTCGCCTTCCTCTTGCCACCCGCGCCACGTGTAGCGCCCACGCGAATTGGGTGCGGCGGGCAACGGGGATGTGTAATCTGGTTTCCGCCGAAGGGGTTCAGTCTTCGTGCTTGTCGCCCATGTCGTGCAGGCGCGCGTAGATACGTGGGCCCAGGCTCGACACCATCAGCTTCTCCACCTCGCGTTCGACCAGTTCCTGCTGGGCGGCGTTCTTGTAGATGAAACGGATGCCCATGCCGGGTGTGCTGATCTCACCGTCGTCATCCTGGCGGGTTTCGCCCTCGTGTAGGATCCAGCGCACTTCGCCGAGCAGGACCATGGGCTCGTCCAGGTTGGGCACGAGCAACTTGAAGAGGAACTGGGTTCCCACGTCGAGCGGCTTTTTGGTGTGGATGAAGGTACCGCCCCTGGAGATGTTTCTGGTGTAGTCGTAGAAGAACCGGTTGAGACGCTGGTATTCGACCCTGAGCTCGATGGGGGCCCGTTCCTCCTGGCGGCGCTCGTGGGGCTGCGGCATCCTGTGTCTCAACCGTGATCGTTGCACGCATCGCCACCTGGATCAATCACCGTTTCGGACGGCGCCTCTTGCTTTGGGGTGGTGTGCTGGCGCTGGCTGCGTTGGCACTCGACTTCGTGCCGCTCTTAGATCTGCTGGGGTTCGATTTTTCTTTTGTCATCGGTTTGGGCGCTGCCTTTGCCGCGGCCGACGTGGGTCACGGCGCGGTGACCGCGGCCCGGCGCGCCCACGCTAGGGTGTCGCTGTGGTCGCTGGTGTTTTCTGCTGCAACGGCTGGCCTGGCGCTGCTGGCGGCGCCGCTGTTGTTTTCGCTGGGAAACACCCTGCGCGTGCGCAACTGCAATCTGCCGGTGGGTCTGGCCTTCTATGCCCTGCTTCCCGTGGCCAGCGTGCTGGTGGCAGCACCAGCGGGCGTTCTGGCGGGATTGCTGGTGCGCGGGCCGCGGCTTGGGCGGCTGCTCGCTCTCATGCTGCCGGCCACATCGATCGTGTGGGCATTGCTTCGCCTCTACCTGGACCCGCCGGTGTTTGCCCTGGACCCATTTGGCGGGTACTTCCCCGGCCCGATCTACGACGAGGGTTTGCACCCATCGGCGCGCTTGTTGTGGTTTCGCCTGGCCAACCTGACCTGGATCGCGACGGCGCTCGTGCTGGCCGGCTGCGCAAGCCGTGGCGGACAGCCGGACGAGCCGGGGCCACCCACGCTGGCCTGGCGCTCTTTCCCGTCGCGGCTGGCGCTGGCCCGGTGGCTGGGAGCGGCGCTTGCCTTGCTGGTGGGCTCGGCGCTTTGGTTCGGGTTTCGCGCGGAGCTCGGCTTTCATTTGACCAGAGACGATCTGGTCCGCGTTCTGTCGCGGCGGACGCAGAGCGAACATTTCGTGATGTGGAGCGATCCCACAGCAGACACGCCCGTCGAGATCGGACTCGTGCACAGCGATCTAGAGTTCCGCTACCACCAGTTGCGCGCCATCCTGGGCAACCAGCCGCGCACGCCGATCACCGTCTATCGGTTTTCAACCGCGGCGGTGAAGAAGGATCTGGTCGGCGCTGGCGCCACACTGTACGCGAAGCCTTGGAGACAGGAGATCTACGTGCAGGCCGAGCGCTTTCCCGCCCCGCGGCTGCGCCATGAGCTGGCCCATGTCTTTGCCGCCGGGTTTGGCGATGCTGTCTTCGGCGTTTCGTTGGCCTGGCACCTGTGGGGGCCGCTGCCGCTCCCGCACCTGGGCACTGGCCTGATCGAGGGTGTGGCTGAGGCCGCGGACTTTGGCGATCCCGACGGGCGTGCGACCTTGCATCAGCAGGCGCGAGCCATGCTTGCGCTCGGCCAGGCACCGTCCTTGGCGCGGGTGATGGGGGCAGGGTTCAGCGCCGAGTCCGGCGCGCGCGCCTATGTGTTGGCCGGATCGTTCTGTCGTTTTCTGCTCGATCGCTTCGGGGCGGACAAGCTGCGCGCGGTCTACCGGTCGGCGGGCGATTTCGTAGCGGCTTACGGTCTCTCGCTGGCCGAGCTGGAGAACTCGTGGCGCAGCTTCCTGCAAACCCAGCCCCTGGACGCACGGGATGAGGCGCGCGCCAAGGAGAGTTTTCGCAAGCCCGCCATCTTTCACAAAGTATGTGCGCGTGAGCTGGCCGAGCGCGTGGCGCAAGCGCGGGAGCAAATGGGCTCCATGCCTGATGCGGCAGTGAGCCTGCTCGACAGGGTGTGCCGGGATGATCCGGATGAGCCTTCCTACCGATTGGATCGGGCCGAGGCACTGGCGGCGGCCGGCGCCTCGGACAAGGCCATGGCCTTGGTCATGCCGATGGTTGATGACGAGTCACTGACCTGGCCGCTGCGCGGCCGGGCCGCTAGCCTCGTCGGAGTGCTCGAGTTTCACGCTGGCCACTTCACCCAGGCGGCAAGCGCGGCGGAGCGCAGCCTGGCGCTTGCCACCGATGAGAATGAGATGCGCACGGCCTGGGCCAAGCGGCGCGCCCTCGGCGACGATGGTGCCCGGCGAACCTTGGGTCGTGCACTGTTTGGCGACAGCCCCGGCCGGGCCACCGACCCGGCTCTGCTGGTCTTCTTGGTGGACGAGTTTGCCCGCCTTCACCCCGACGAAGCTCTGGGACCCTATCTGGTGGGACGCCAGCTTGCCGCCCGGGATCCTCACCTGGCGCTCGCTGTTTTGGCGCAGGCATGCCCGCTCGATGGGCCGGGACTGGCTGTGCCACTTGCGCCGGCGTTTGCCAAGGAATGCCGCAGGCTCTACGGCGAGTCAGCCTTCCTGGCCGGCGACCTTCCCCTCGCTCGTGGGATCTACGAAGCCCTGCGGGATCAGGCGACGCTGGAATCTGATCGGCTTCGCGCGAGCGATTTCTTGGAGCGCATCGCCTGGCAGTCAAGCCGCTAGCGCAACGCGGTGGCCGAGTTGGTACAGAACTGTTCCCGCGCCCGAGCTGGTGGACGACGCCGGTGCAACCTGGCGCAGCCGCCCAGGCCGAACGCAACTTGCGCGGCGTCAGTTGCAGTAGCCGACTGACTTCGTTCCCGCATATTCCGGCGTGGAGAAGGTGTGGCAGGTCAAGCCCACTGGGGGGCAATCCGCGCTGGTGAAACAATACTTGATGCAGGTGCCCCCGCCGCTGCAGTAGTACCCGGGGATGCAATCAGCGTCAGTGGAACAGACCGAGCCGGCAATCCCAGAGCCCAATTGTGATTCGCAATCGCTCGCTCCTGGGTAGATGTCCATCGAAGTACATCCGAATCCCACAGGACAGGCGAGCAGCGGGCTACGAGGAGTTTGCGGGTTGACCGGATCGCACACGCGCGAGCACACCGAAACACCCGCGATTGTGTTGACGGAGTCCCAGTAGGTTTGGTTGCAAGACTGGGTACCATCGACCGCAGGACAGTCAGAATCGAGCTGACAGTATCTCTTGCAAATACTGCCGAAACAGCCGAAGCCGCTAACGCAGAGATCTCCTGTACTGCAGTCCGTGCCATCCGCCAAGCCGCCGGACGGGAAACACTTCAGCCCAGTAGCTTGCGTATTGGGGTAGCAAACCTGTCCGGCCGGGCAGCCGCAGGCTGGAAAAACATTGCAGGTGCCGCCAGCCTCAGGCGTCGGGCAAGTGCCGGTACTTCCTCCGCTGCCACCTGCTCCTCCTGACCCACCTGTGCCGCCAGCGCCGCCAGTATTGGGAACGCAAGTGGTGCCGCTGCAGTCGGGGTGATAGCCCGCAATCCCACAAGCTACGTAGTCTGGTGTCGTGCTCGTACCGCAGTTTGTGATTGTTGAGCACACCGTCCCTGGACCCCAGCACCCGGCCGGGACAGTTCCCACGCTGGCGCAATGGACCGGATACGACGGATTGGTACAAGAACCGCCGGTGCCTCCGCTGCTGCCGCCGG
>PMJE01000431.1 GCA_003157315.1 Myxococcales bacterium
TCTTCACGCTGGCTTCCAGGGCGCGCAGCATGTCCTCGGCCAGCGAATCCTGGTAGGGACGCAACTGGCTGGACGTGGGAATGATGTGGTCCACCGTGGCAAAGGTACGCTCAGGGAACAGCACCTTGAGCTTGCGCTCCTCCAGCATGCTGAATGCCTGCGGCGAGGTCACCTCGTGGATCAGGTGCAGCCCCATCAAAAGCTGGTACTGCCCCGACGGCAGGCGGCCTACCGTGTGGCTGTCAAAGACTTTTTGGTACAGTGTCTGTCCCATTTTCTCTATTTCCTTTCTTTGACCGATTCTGCGTANNATGGCGACTTCCCGCTCGCGGCGCAAGCCCTCGATGCAGCGCTTGCCCTTGGCGGTCAGCTGATAGCGGCGCTGCCGACCGTCACGCACGCCCAGCCGCACCGAAACCAGATCTTTGTGCAGGAGTTGGCGCAGGATCTTGGAAACCGCGGCGGCAGAGCTTTCGCGCTGCCTGGCGAACAGGCTAGGCATGAAGTGCTCGCTCGAGATCTCCTCGAGCGCGGCCCATTGCTGGTCACTCAGGCCGACCGAGCGGGCGAGCTGCTGGCGCCGCTCGGCGAACAGATCGGTGAGAAGCTGCAAGCAGGCGATGGCGGCATGAACGCGGGGGGCTTGCTTGCTTGACATTGGTAGATAGTAAACCGTGGTTAACTAAAGTGCAAGCACTTTTCCCGCCACCAGCTCTTGCTAGCCGAAAAAGCTGTCGTGCAGAGCTTCGGAGAACAGGTTGCATAGGGCATGGAAGACCGCCGCCGGGGCGAGTGAACCGGTGCGCTGCCGCATCCACCCGAAGGCCAGCGCCGGGACCATCACCGCCAGGCGCGCAGGTTGGAAGTCCACCAGGAAATGGCCCAAGCCGAACAGCAGACTGGAAACCAGCAGGGGCCAGCCCACGGCAGCACCCCACAGGCGCCGTCGCGAGGGCCAGTGTTCTTCCAGCCGCGACATCAGGTAGCCTCGGAAGAAAACCTCCTCGGGCAGCGCCACCACCAGAAGCTGGGAGAGCGCCAGCAGGGCAAAGCCACTGGGCAGCCGCAGGGAGAAACCCTGCAGGCCCAGCCAGCCCGGACAAATCGGCGAGAGGACATCGCCCAGACGCTGGGCCCACACCGGCGCACTGCCCGAGCAGAGCAGGCCGTAGTACAGGAGAAAGCCCGCGAAGAAGAGCGGCCAGGTGGTGGCCAGCGCCAGGGCCAGGATGCGCAGGTTCAGTTTGACCGGCGCAAGGGCAAGACCGGTGGCCCGATAGTCGAAGGGCCGACCAGAGATGCGTGCCGCGTATGAAGGTGCGAGGAGAAAGACCAGCGCAATGGAACCGTGGAGAATCTCGTGTACCAGGGACACACTGCGCGCCAGCCAGAACAGGCCCGCGGCAAGACCGGTCGCCGCCAGGAAGGTCGCAAGCGGCTCAACCAGCCCGGCCTTCCTCTTGCCTATGGAGTCTGTGTCAGACCATTTCAAATTCGTCTTTCACCACAAGCAGCGCAGCTTGTCGAGGGCGGCAAGCGCGCAGCCTGCCTGGGCGGTGGCGCCGGTCAGCCGGTCAACGACACCGGCATCGATGCAGGGCTGCGGCTGGCGTAGATTGACCAGCAGGCTGCCGAGTTGTCCCTCGATGTCGGTGAGCAGCTTGCGGCTGTGCCGCAAGGCCGCCACGGCACGCGGCATGGTCAGGCGAGATTGCGCAGGAAGAATCCGACGCCGTTGCCGGGTGATCACTCGTCGTGCTGGCCGCATATTGCGAGTCTGGTTGCGGTCGGGATTATGTCAACTTTCTGCGCGGATCCCCACCTGATCAACTATTCCCGCGGACCTTGTCCTCGTCGTCGCTCAGATAGGCGAAAGTGCGCACCAGAACCTTGATCTGTTCCCGTTGCGCCGGGGTCAGGTCCACGAACTGGACGCCCATGCCGGGGTTGATGCTGTCGTGCTTGCGCGGGGGATTGACCCAGATGACCCGTCCTTCCACATCGACTTGCGCGCCACCCGGTGGTTGGAAACGCAGATTCAGCAGAGTTCCCGGCGGATGCGGGTCACTCGTCTGGATGAAGATTCCCATGGCGGACAGGTCAGTGATGTAGGCGAAAAGGAACGTCTTGTCGCAGCGGTAGTCCACTTCCATTGACACCAGGACGCGGCGGTGTTCGCGCCGCTCGCGCCCAGTGCGCCGCTCGTTGCCGACCGGCTCGACACGCTTGCGACGGTCCTTGATGGTCATGCCTACTTGATCTCTAGAGTTCCCAGCCGTGCCCGGTCGGCGCCGTCATTGTTGCCGCTCGTGATCTTGATCCGCTTGCCTTCGCCTCCGGGCCAGAAGCCAACAAACACGGTGTAGGTTCCCGCGGGCGTGGTCATGAGCGGAACCTCCACGTCATAGGTGTCGCGGATATACTCGCCGGGCAACCAGTGATCGGTTGCAAACGTGCCGTTGAGCGGGAGGTGGTCTCCGATTAGCCGTGGCTCGCTGGGAATGTCGAAGTGCACGAAGATGTGAAATCCGCCCGGGGGCTTCTTGTTCACGCGGAAAAACAAGGACAGCGGGATGGTGCCGGGCCGGCGCACGGTGGTGGGGAAGTCGGCGCCCACTAGCTCGACGGCGTTGCCGAAGGTGATGCTGGCCGGGACACGCCACTGCCAGGGCGGCTTCTGCTCGAACCACTCATAGTGCGATGGCTCGGTGGCTCCGGGCTCGATCACAGTCTCCGGCGGCCGGGGCGCCATCCAAACATACGCTTTCAGCGGATTGCCGTCCTGCTCACCATTTTCCAGGCGGTTGGTCAGCAAGAGGAAGCGCGAGGATCGGGCGTCCACCACTGCGTAGTCCACCCGCGCAGACTTGAGTGCCGCGTCCAGGGTGGCCAGCTCGCTGCCCGGCACCAGCGCGAACACGCGGTCCCTGCCTTGCAGAAACTCGACCAAGCGGTTCTGCGTGGGCAGATCGGTCATCTCGCGCTGACTATAGAAACGCGAGCCTTCGCCCTCGACCTTGTACCGGCCGATGGGCTCACTGTGCCGGGCCAGACGCGCATACGATTCCAGCGGCGGCTTGAAGGAAAGATCGCCGGAAACCTTGGGCACGATGAAATGGCTCAGAGTCAGGGCGAAAAGCACCGCCACCACCACCGCGGCCTGGATACCCCAGCGGCCAACCTCGACCACAGCCTTCTCGATCCATTGGTGCCAACGCCGCGCATTCCCCAGGTCGCGCAGGGCCACACGTCCCAGCGCTCGGCCTCGGGTGGCAAGTCCGGTGTACAGGCCAGCACCAACCAGCAGGCCGGTGCCGATGAAAAGCCACCCC
>PMJE01000127.1 GCA_003157315.1 Myxococcales bacterium
GTGGCTGTCATGGTGAATGTTCCGGTGGGATCAGGGAACATGGTTGTGCCCGGCGTGGGATTATTGCCGGTGTCGCTCCAGGCCCCGGAACGCCCGTCGACCTGCGGGATGAATCGATCGCCATCATTCATGTCGTCGATCAGCGTTTCACCGGGGGACAAGGACAGCGGACATGACGTGGTCCCGGCCGTCCCGCCACTGCCCGCAGCACCAGTTCCGCCCGCCGCGCTCGAGCCAGCGGTGCCGCCACGGCCGCCGACTACGCTGCCGCCGAGTGGCGGGGTGCCGCCCGATGCGGCGACTCGGCCGCCCGCGATTGTGCCGCCCAGTGGAGCTGTCCCAGTGGTCCCGCCGCGTCCGCCGGCCACGGTGCCGCCCGTGGAGGTGGTCCCGCCGGTCCCGCGGGTACGTCCGCCAACTGAGGTGCCGCCGGATGGCGGGGAGCCGGCCGAGCCACCGCGTCCACCGCTAGCAACTTGTCCGCCGGTCCCGCCGGTGGCAACCTGCCCGCCGCGTCCACCGCTAGCAACTTGTCCGCCGGTCCCGCCGGTGGCAACCTGCCCGCCGCGTCCGCCGACCACGGAACCGCCGACGCCGAAGGGGACTTGCCCGCCGCGTCCGCCGGCAGCAACTTGTCCGCCGGTCCCGCCGGTGGCAACTCGCCCGCCGAGGGCGGCAGTGGATACCTGCCCGCCGGTCCCGCCGGTCGCGACTTGCCCGCCGCGGGCGTCGCCGTCGCCCTGGCCGCCGGTCGCTGGACTGCCACCGAGGTTCGCGGATCCGCTCGCACCCCCGCTCTGGGAAGTGGCTCCACCAGCCACCGGGTTAGCCGGTTGCTCCATCTCCCAGTCGTCGAGTGGGGTTCGTGCCCCGCATCCCATCGCGACCAGGAGGGAAGGAGTCAGCCAGAGTTTCGAGTGATTTGCTTTCATGATCGTGCCTCTGCATGCGCGGGTGTGACGCGCTTACCAAAATCATAGCGTATCTCCACATTAGAGCGGGAAGAACTCACCGCTCGTTTCTTTTTTCGCTTGGCACAAATTGGCGGTCAATTCTTGATGAATAATAACCTGTAATAACAAGTAGATACGTACAATTATCGAATGTATTAGTTAAATTTATTCGGCTGCCGTCCCCGCTCCGCCTCTGCGTCCTCTCTTCTCAACTTCGTGTTCTCAGCGGCGGGCGACTGTCGAGGTGAGCGACGTCCCCTGCCTGCCGATCCAGCAGATGCGACAGATTCACATTGCCCAGCGCCGCCAACATGGTCTGGCGCAGGTTGGGGTGCTCGGCCTCCAATCGGGACAGCAGGGCCTTCATCTGTCTGCGCTGGGCATCGGGTTGCGAGCCGCACAAATGGCAGGGTAGGATGGGAAAGTGCTGGCTCTCGGCAAAGCGGGCCAAGGTTGCTTCGGCGCAATAGATGAGCGGCCGAATGACGATGGACGCGCCATCGTCGCTGAGCAAGCGCGCAGGAATTGCGGCCAGCTTGCCTGCGAAGAAGATGTTGAGCAGCAGAGTTTCCACCGCGTCGTCGCGGTGATGACCGAGTGCAATCTTCGTGCACCCGAGTTGGCGGGCCACGCGGTAGAGAATTCCGCGGCGCAGGCGCGCGCACAGCGAGCAGTAGGTGCCGCCTTCAGGGATCTTGTCGACCACTATTGAATAGGTGTCTTCGCGCACGATGCGGTGGTCGAACCCATGGGTACGCAGCCACTCGGCAAGCGGTGCGGGATCGTGGCCCGGCTGGCCTTGGTCAAGGTGCACAGCCAGAAGCTCGAAGCTAACTGGCGCCCGCCGCCGCAGCGTCTCCAAGACAGCGAGTAGGGAGTAGCTGTCCTTTCCGCCAGAAACCGCCACCAAGATCCGGTCACCCTCTGAGATGAGGTCGAATTCTGCCACAGCGCGACCCACCCCATGCAGAAGGTCGCGTTCAACTAGTCGCGCCGGCCGATCATTCATGGGAACCCTGGGAGGGTTCCCAAACCCTCCCGCGATGGTGCGCCGCCGGCGAAGCCGGCGGGCTCCCCACGCGACTAGGCCGTGTGGGCTTGCCAGGTTGAACGGTGCGGCTCATGACGTGGACGTGCTTACCATACAGTGGTTGTTGGTCTCCGAGGAAAAGCCGCTACAATAGTGGGTGTAAGGCGGGTTCGGCGCCATGGCCATCTTCGATTCATCCCAGCGACGGAAAGGCTCCTCGCTCGGCCGATGGGCCGCACTGGCCGCGCTCATCCACCTGCAACTCCTGCTGGTCGCGGGGGTGGTGCTGCACATCTGGGCCCCGCGCGATGCCGACATCCTGGCGGCGCGGCAGCGGGCTGCGTCGGAGGGCTCGGCCGAGCCGATCGCGGTCAGCACAGTCGACGATGATACCGCAAGAAAACTCATCGCCGACATGGAGCGCCTGGAGGAAAAGGCGAAACAGGAGCAGGCGAAGAAGGAGGAAGAGTCGAGCAAGGCACCTGGACAAGTGGTGGACTTGGCCCGACCGCGTGAAGAGAAGCGGCCGGAGAATGCGCGCTTTGCCGCCGAGTACGATTCCGCGGTCGAGCACGAAACTCGAAAGTACGGCAAGTTCGATTCCAACGAGTTGCAGCGGTCACGCGGCGATAGCGATCGCAACCGGGCGGCGGCGCCCGAGCAGGTGATTTCGCCCAAGCCGCCGGGCTCAGCGGGTGCCTTGGCCATGCGCACACCGCCGCACCGTAGGCTGAGTGCCCTGTCATCCCCGGGCGATCCTGACAAGNNGGCGGCGGTGGGCCGCGCCGAGCCCGGTCCCTGGCACGCGAAGGCGAGCCCCTGCTTTCGCTCGGACCCGGCGTGGCATCGCTCGTGCCTTCGGAAGAGGAGGTCGCGCGCGCGGTGGGCAGCGGAACCCAGGACTACCTGCGCGACGTAGACGAAGGCGAAGAGACGGCGCTGAATGCCAAGAAATGGAAGTTCGCCACCTTCTTCAACCGGGTCAAGGAGCAGGTACAGAACCACTGGAAGGCGGGCCAGGAGTACCAGCGTCGTGATCCTACCGGCGCCATCTACGGGGCGCAGGATCGTTTCACCCTGGTCCACGTCCAGCTTCGTTCCGATGGCTCGCTGGCCAAGGCATCGGTGGCCCAGACATCCGGGGTGGACTTCCTCGACGACACGGCCATCGAGGCATTCAAGCAGGCCCAGCCGTTTCCCAATCCGCCACACCAGCTGGTGCGGGCAGGTCTCATCGATTTCGATTTCGGCTTCTATGTCGAGATCTCCGGGGCACCGCGGGTGAGGTTCCTGCGCTACAAGATGTAGCCAGCGACCTGTCCGCCGCCATGCGCCATCGCGGGTCCATGCCGAGTCGGAAATCTGTCCTATAATCCCGCCTCGAATGGGTCATCCGAATGGGCCCCCTCTTGCCGAGAAGGAGAAGTACATGAGAAAGCTAGTAGCCTTGGTCATCGTTGGCCTTTTTGCGGTTGTGCAGGGCTGCGCGCAAAGCCCCAACAACACCACAGCCACGGGTGGTAGCAGCGGTGGGACCAGCACTGCTGCTAAAGGAGGCAGCGGCGGGACCAGCACGACAGCCTCAGGTGGCAGCAGCGGCGGAACCAGTACTGCTACCAAGGGAGGCAGCGGCGGGACTAGCTCGTCTGCGTCGGGCGGGAGTAGTGGCGGGACCAGCACGTCTGCCTCAGGCGGGAGCAGCGGCGGGACCAGTACCTCTGCCTCAGGCGGGAGCAGCGGCGGGACTAGCACGTCTGCGTCGGGCGGGAGCGGTGGCGGGACCAGCACGACACCCTCAGGCGGCAGCAGCAGTGGCGGCGATACCGGTACGACATCCAGTGGAGGTTGCACTTGCCTTGGCGGTGCGGGCACAGGCACGACAGGTGGCAACGGAGGCGGCGGCAACACGACTGCCGCAGGTGGCAGCAACGGCGGGGCCGGCGGGACAGCCAAGGGAGGCAGCGGCGGTGGA
>PMJE01000524.1:0-3327 GCA_003157315.1 Myxococcales bacterium
CCGCTTCTTGACGCGTGCGGCGCTCACGACTGTGATAGAGTTTTCCCAGGCCATGCACGGGAGCCCCGCCTGAACATGAGAGTCCGATTCTGGGGTGTTAGGGGTTCCTTGCCCGTCCCAGGACCGCGAACCGAGCGCTACGGCGGCAACACCTCGTGCGTCGAGGTAAGCTCAGCTGCCGGAACCCGCATCATCATCGACGCCGGCACGGGAATCCGCCGCCTGGGCAAGGAGTTGATGCGCGCCGAGTTCGAGTCAGGCAAGGGAGCGGCCCACATCCTCATCAGCCACACCCACTGGGACCACATCCAGGGCCTGCCTTTCTTCGCTCCCTTTTACCGAGCCGGCAACAAGCTCTTCGTGTATGCCCGCCAGCGGGACGACCAGAACCTGCGCAGCTTGCTTTCTTTGCAGGTCGATTCCCCATTCTTCCCGGTGCCTTTTCACAAGGCACGCGCCGATGTGGCCTTCCGCGAGCTTCACGACGGGGCTCATTTTGAGATCGACGATGTGGGGGTGTCCTGCGCTCGTCTCAACCATCCCTACATCGCCACGGCCTACGCCCTATCCGTCGATGGGGCCAAGGTGGCGTACATTTCGGACACGGCGCCCTTCACGGACATCCTGTTTGGTCAGGAGTTCATCGCCGGGCCGCCCTCGCCACACTCCGCGCTGAGCAAGGGCGACCACAAAACCCTTCGGACGATGCGCAGCCAGGTGGTTCGGCTATGTGAGGGTGCTGACCTGGTCATCTACGACACCATGTTCACGCCCGAGGAGTACCGGCAGACGCCCCATTTCGGCCACTCACGCCCCTCCGATGCTGTCGAAATCTGCCACGACGCGGGCGCTCGGATGCTGGCGCTCTATCACTACGCGCCGGATCGTTCAGACACCGAAGTGGATGCCGTGCTGGCCTCCACGCGCAAGGAGGCGAAACTAGCGGCGCCCAAGCTGGAGATCGTAGCGGGATTCGAGGGGCTGGACTTGACCCTGGGGAAGGCATGATGGACGTTACCTTCTGGGGGGTGCGTGGTTCCATCCCTTCGCCGGGCCCGGGCACCGTGCGCTACGGCGGCAACACCGCGTGCGTGTCGGTTCGCCTGCCCAGCGGCGAACTCATCATCCTCGACTGCGGCACCGGCGCGCGCAACCTGGGGATCTCTCTTCTGGCCGGCCCCTTCGGCAAGGGCCAGGGCTCGGCCACGCTGCTGCTTTCGCACGCCCACTGGGACCACATCCAGGGCTTTCCGTTTTTCGGTCCCTTCTACGTACCGGGCAACAGCTTCACCGTGTATGGCGGCAGTCGTGGCGAACGCGTGCTGGAAGACGTGCTTGAGCGCCAGATGGCTGCCCAGTTTTTCCCCGTGCAAAGCTTCCGCAATATGGGCGCCCGCATCGAGATGCGCGCGCTTGGGGAGGACAAGGACGTGCTGGTCGGCAGCGCAACCATCCGGGCGCACGCCAACCCGCATGGGGCCACCCCTGCGCTGGCCTTTCGCATCGAGGCTGGCGGCAAGGCTTTGGCCTACGCCAGCGACGCCGGCTATGGCTCCGACGGCCCACCCCAGGCAGCGGTGGAGCTTTGCCGCGGTGTCGACCTGCTGATTCACGACAGCACCTTCACCCCCGAAGATCGGGCTTTGCGGTTGGAACGGGGCCTGTCGTCTCTCGAAGATGCGGTGGACTGTGCGACGCGCGCCCGGGTCAAGCGGCTGGCGCTTTTCCACTACGACCAGGACTACAGCGATCACGACGTGGACGAGCTAGTGGCTCGGGGCCGGCGTAGGCTGGAAGAGCATGCCAGCAAGGGTATCGAGGTGATAGGCGCGGCCGAAGGGCTGACCGTTTCGCTGTAGCCCGGCGAGCCACAAGCCGTAGCTATTCCGCGCAGAGAGCACGGAGTAACACAGAGATCGGATGAGCAGAAGGGATTTGGGCCGGGCAGAAACCAACCCTTCCTTTCATCCGGCTCTGCGTACCTCTGCGCTCTCTGTGTGAAATAGCTGACTTCCTTTCCCGCTACCCGCTTCGGACATTTCGCCCAACCCATGCTAGCCTTCGCTCCGCGATGAAAACGCTACTCGAACGCATAGGGGATCGTTCCGCCCAGGTGGTGGTGGTTGGCGCCGGTTACGTGGGTCTTCCTTTGGCGGTGGAGATCGCCGGGGCCGGGTTCGCCACCACGGCCTACGATCGCATGGGCGAAAAGGTGAACGCCATCAAGTCCGGCCAGTCGCATATCGCGGACGTTCCCTCGTCCGTGCTGGCGCCGCTGGTCGCGCAGGGCAAGCTGCGGGCCAGCGACGATCCCGAGGTGCTGGGCCAGGCGGATGCAGTGATCATCTGCGTGCCCACCCCGCTCAACAAGACCAAAGATCCAGACAACTCGTTCATTCTCAACGCGGCCGAGATGCTGCTGCCGCGCATGCACCGCCAGCAGATCGTGGTGCTGGAGAGCACCACCTTCCCGGGCTTCACCCGTGAGGTGTTGCTGCCCAAGCTGTCGTCGACCGGGCTCAAGGTCGACCAGGACTTCTTCGTTGCCTTTTCGCCTGAGCGCGTGGACCCCGGCAACCCGAAGTTCCACACCCGCAACACGCCCAAGGTCATCGGCTCCACCAGCCCGCAGGGACTGGAAGCTGCCGTCGCGCTATACCGCCCGTTCATCGAACGGATCATCCCGGTGTCGTCATCCGACACGGCGGAGATGGTCAAGCTGTTGGAGAACACCTTCCGCGCGGTCAACATCGGCCTGGTCAACGAGGTCGCCATGATGTGCAGCCGCCTTGGACTGGATACCTGGGAGGTCATCGACGCCGCGGCCAGCAAGCCATTCGGTTTCATGCCCTTCTATCCCGGCCCCGGTCTGGGCGGGCACTGCATTCCGATCGATCCTCTGTACCTTTCTTGGAAGCTCAAGACCCTGAAATACAACGCGCGCTTCATCCAACTCGCCGACGAGGTCAACTCGTCCATGCCCGAATTCGTTGCGGTCAAGGTGGCCGATGCGCTCAACGACCGGAGCCGGGCGGTGAAGGGCGCGAAGATTCTCGTGTGCGGGGTTACTTACAAGCGCGACATTGATGACGTCCGGGAGTCCCCTGCGCTCGACATAATTGAGCTTCTCCGGCGGCGGGGCGCTCAGGTGTCCTACCACGACCGACACGTCCCCCACCTCAACCATGGCGGCGTCACCATCCCGAATGTGCCGCTCGACCGTCTGGCTGACTTCGACTGCGTGGTGATTGCAACGGATCACAGCGACGTGGACTACGGCGCGCTGGTGGAAAACGCACGTCTGGTGGTGGACACCCGCAACGCCAC
>PMJE01000524.1:3390-6227 GCA_003157315.1 Myxococcales bacterium
CGGCGGGCTCCCCACGCGACTTGGGCCACTTCCGTGGGCTGAACCGGGATTGCGTGTATTTCCCGCGAATTTCATCACACGCCACTTCAAAAATCGGCTAGAGTCCCTTGCGAACGCCGGTTTTCGTGGCGCCCAGGGAAGGAGTTGGATCCCAGCCGCGTAGAACAGGTGGTTCCAGGCCCACCCCAACACGAAGGAGATACGATGGCTAAAGGTCCCATTTCCAAGTCTGCCCTAATCCAGATTCTCGCCGACAAATCTGCCAACGAGCTCACCCGCAAGGATGTTAAGGGCGTGCTTGAGGCCCTGGTCGGAGTCGGCCATGCCGAGCTGAAGAAGAATGGCGTTTTCGTCGTTCCCGGGCTCGTGCGCATGGTCGTCGTGAAGAAGCCGGCCACCAAGGAGCGCAAGGGCATCAACCCGTTCACCGGGCAGGAAACAGTCTTCAAGGCCAAGCCAGCCCGCAAGGCGGTCAAGGCGCGCGCGGTGAAGGCGGCCAAGGACGCCGTAGCGTAGGCTCGCGAATGCCCGCTTCGGCCGACCGGCTTGAAGTGGGCCATGACCGACCGGGGCGCCTAGGCTATTGCCGGGCGCCCGCGGTTGGTTGTTTTGTGGGAAGGGAGGTGCGGTGACAAGCGCCGAGACGTCGGGCTCAGCGTCTAGGATTCGTGGGCGATGCTAGAAGCAGCGGTGATCCTGGAACGCGCCTGCAAGTCATTCGGTGACTTGCGCGCCGTCGTGGATCTCACGCTGTCCGTCGTGCCAGGTGAGATCTATGGGTTGCTTGGCCCCAACGGCGCGGGCAAGACCACGGCGCTGCGCATGCTGGCCGGTCTGCTCCGGCCTTCGAGCGGCCGGGCTCTCACGTTGGGCCTCGATGCTGGCTCTTTGCAGGCCAAGGCGCGCATGGGCTTCCTGAGCGGCAGCACGGGCCTCTATGCCCGGCTGACCCCACGCGAGACTTTGCAGTACTTCGGTCGCATTCATGCCCTGTCTGAAGTCGATTTGCGGCGCCGGATTGCCACCCTGGCGCGCTGGTTGGCCATCGAGAACCTGCTCGACCGTCGCTGCGAGAGCCTGTCGAGCGGCGAGAAACAACGGGTTTCGCTCGCGCGAGCCGTGCTGCACGACCCGCCGGTTCTGATTCTTGACGAGCCGACCAGCGGCCTGGACGTACTGGCCAGCCGATCGTTGCGTGACTTTGTGGGCAGCGAGCGCGCCCGCGGCAAGGCCGTGCTCTTCTCCACACACTACCTGGCCGAGGCTGAGCTGCTGTGCGACCGCATTGGGCTGCTCTTTCGCGGCCGCCTTCTGCGCGAGGGTACGCCCGCAAGCATTCGCGCAGAATGCGGGGCGACGACCCTGGAAGAGGCGTTTCTCAAACTGGTGGACAGCGAGTGATGGACTGGTCCAGGCGCCTGTCCCATGTGTGGCTCACCCTCGGCAAGGAGCTGCGGGAGTCTCTGCGCGACCGCCGCACCTTGGCGGTCATGATCCTGTTCCCTTTGGTGGTGTACCCGCTGCTCTCTTTGCTGGCGGCCCAGGTTGCGGTGGCGAGGGACAGGACGCGCCAAGCCCGCTCCTCACTGGTGGCCGTAGCGGGGAAGGGCAGTGCGCGCGACGACCTGGTGGCCCGGATTCGCGAGCGGCCCAAGCTTTTCACCCTGGTCGAACGCGGCGGCCGAGCCGATGTCACGGCCGGCAGGCTGGACAGCCTGGTCCAGCTCGGAGAGGCCAGCGCCAGCCGCGCCGAGATCGTCTACGACGCCGGACGCGAGGAGTCCCGCGCGGCAGCCGAGCGGTTGTCCGACGTCATCACCTCGGTTCTGCCCGAAGGTTGTGCGCCCCTCTTCTCACTTGAGAAGCGCAACCTGGCCCCCGAGGCTGGAGTGGGTGGCTACCTCTTGTCCAAGGTGCTGCCCCTGGTGGTCGTTTTGATGGTGCTGCTCGGTGCCTTCTACCCGGCCATCGACGTCACTGCGGGCGAGCGCGAGCGGGGCACCCTGGAAACCATGCTTTGCGCGCCCATCCGGCGCTTTGACCTTCTGCTCGGAAAGGTCCTGGCGGTGACCGCCTTGGCTGCGCTGACTGGCCTGCTGAATCTCGCCTCGATGTCGGTGACCCTGATTCAAGTGATGCACCTGGCGGATCCGGGCTCGACCCTGCCGGTGCCCTGGACCCGCGCCGCTGCCGCCGCCGGGGTGGTGCTTCCGTCGGCGTTCCTCTTTGCTTCGCTCTTCGTCGCAGTCGGCGCCGTCGCGCGCGGGTTCAAAGAGGCGCAGCATCTTCTGACCCCTGTGTACTTCTTGTCTATCGCGCCCGCGGTTGCGGGAGCCATCGGCGAGTATCGGCTGGCCGGCCTGGCCGCCTTCATCCCGTGCATGAACGTGACCCTGCTGGCGCGAGATCTGCTGCTCGGCAACACCACCTGGTCGGGCGCGCTGGCAACTTTGGCGTCCACCCTGGCCTGCGGTTGCGCAGCACTGGCGCTGGCTGCGCACACCTATAATTCCGAGCGTTTCGTGGATCCCGGGCCGCGCGCAAAACAGCACAACACCAGCCCGCCTTCGCAACAATCCAACCCGCCCACCGCCGGCCAGGCCATGTTTCTCTACGCCCTGGCCTTCGTCCTTCTCTATTTCGTGTGGCTGCCGCTGCAGCGACGTAACCTCGTGCTCGGGCTGTTGGCCTCGGAATGGGGTGGCCTGCTAGCTCTGGTGGTGCTGTTTGCCTGGGTCACGCGCCGATCCCTAGTGGCTCTGCTGCCCATCGCGCGGCCGCCGGCGCGCTGCCTGGCGGGCGCGGCCCTGGTGGGCCTCTCCGCGTGGGCGGCGGTG
>PMJE01000290.1 GCA_003157315.1 Myxococcales bacterium
CCACACGCTGCCGGTGACCGCCACGGGCGTTCCCGGATCGACCCAGGACGCTGTCGAGCCGATTGTCCCGCCGCCGATCTCGATCATGGTGCCACCGTTGAAAGTGTTGCCCGCACCGATGCCCGCAAACGAGGATGCCTGGACCGAAATGGCATACTTGTCCTCCGGGATATTGCTGAAGGTCGAGTTCGTGATGAGGAAGTTCGAATCCGAATCCCACTCCAAGATGCCATCGGAATCCGGGCCCACATGGTCGATGGTCACGTGATCGATTGTCACGACGTTGGGTGACACGCCGTCGCCGACTATGCAGCCACTGCGATCCGCGCCGCAGAAGTCCACCTTGGCATACGCGATTTGGGTGCCAGGCAGGGTGCCATCGAACAGGCGGATGCCTCCCCAGTCCCCGGCCAAGGGCGGGGACGAGGAAGAGGTGAATGTGATCGGGTCCTGCGCGGTTCCGACCGCGACCAGCGTACCCACATCGGCGTTGCCGACTTCGATTCCAATGTTGCCATCGAAGCTCAGCGTGACACCTGGATCGATGGTCAGGGTGGCGCTGCCGTTGACCTCGATATACTCCGAGATGCTGTAGGGGCTGCACGCCTTGGTCAGCCTCGTGTCAGCGGCAATGTAGCCGCCGAAGAAGGGGACACAAGCAACCGACCCCGAATCCGTCGCAGCGCCTGAGCTGTCCTTGGGCGTGCCGGCCTCAGCAGCAGCAGTGCCACCATCAGCGTGACCCTCGCCAGCGGCATCGCCCGTCGCAGCGGGTCCGGCTTCACCCACAGCCGCAGAATTGTCCACCGCCGCATCGCCCCCGGTTCCAATCACGCCGCCAGTGCCTCCCAAGTCGCCCGGAGCGGGAAGCTTGTCCGCGGCCGCATCTGGGGTAAAGGTGGGTCCTACCTCACCCGGGGCAATGATACTGTCTGCAGCCACATCAGGGGCGAGGTTGGGTCCTACGTCACCCGGGGCAATAGTACTGTCCGCAGTCACATCGGGGGCGCGGTCTGCTCCGAGGTCTGGCGGGGCAAGGACATTGTCCACGCTCGCATCGGGCGTGGGGGCGTTCGGGACGTCGACCATAAGAGTGGAACCGTCGATCGGTAGAATGGGTGCATCCGGTGTGCTGGTGCTGCTACTACTGCAGCCCATGAACAGAAGTGGGGCAGCAATGAACAGCAGGGCGAGTGAACGTTGAACTAGCCTAATCATTTTTTGTTCCTTTCCGTCCGTCCGTGGAAGGTCGAGACACGATGCGAAGCGAACATTCTACACACTCGTGAATTCTTCGCCACTGCCGATCAGATCGGAGAGGCTGGCGGCCTACGCGCAGGTGGGCCTCGATCGCACCTCAGGGTCACTCCGCCTACCTGCACCGCAGGTGCCAAATCGCCCGGAGTGCGGAACTCGCGGGCAATGGGCGGCGGGCGGATTTACTGTGGAGGAGAGAGAGGGATTCGAACCCTCGGTACCTTGCGGTACACATGATTTCCAATCATGCGCCTTCGACCACTCGGCCATCTCTCCGAAGTTGAGTATTCAGCTTTGTTATTCGCGTGGGGAGGGCATAGGAACCTGAGGGTTCCATCCTTCCGCGTTGGCGGAGGCGGGCTTTGCCCGCCGTAGCCAGAGCGCGGGAGGGTTTGGGAACCCTCCCAGGGTTCCCATCATAGTTGAGGAGAGAGTGGGAGTCGAACCCACGGTACCTTTCGGTACACCTGATTTCGAATCAGGCGCCTTCGACCACTCGGCCATCTCTCCGGCAATGATCTTGAGGGGCTATGACTTCTTTCTGGTTTCCAATGTTTCCGTTCTGACCCACCTGTGCCCTTGGGGCGGCATCGGGCCATCGGGAGGCCAACATATGCCGCGATTTCTGGCCATGGGTCAAGCTGAAGTCAACCTCAGGGCGCCCGTAGTGGACTGGGTCAAAGCTGCATGCGGGCATGAGCCAACCGCTGGCGCCGGCCCCGTCCTGGCCGAAGTGATCGCAGTCACGTTTCCCCGCAATTCTTGCCGAATGCAGATAGACGGCCCCCGATCCTTCTGCCAGCATGGAACTATCCTAGCCCCTGCAGTGAGGTGACGCATGAATAGGCAGTGTCTGACCTGGGCCCTCTTCCTCAGCGTTTGCTTCGCGGGAGCGGCTCGCGCCGACATGCCGCCGCCTGAGGCTATGGCGTGTTGGGGTAGTAGTGGCAGCGCTGAGTCTCTACCGGTTGGCAGCCCGTGCAACTACAACGGCCCGGGCACTTGCCAGAACGCGACTTGCGCACGCGCGAATCCGTCCACGAGCGGGTATAGCTGCGTGAAGTGCATCCCGACGGAGGACAGCTCAGGTTGTGCGATCGGTGGCCGCCTCGCGCGTACGGTTGGCCCCTGGTTGGCGGCAGGTTTGTTCGGCGCGGCCATGATGCTGGCGCGGCGCCGGCCCCGCCGCTAGCTGCCTTTCAGATGGGTGCGTGGCTACAGGCCTTTCTCTTCACCCAGATCGTCGAGGTACCCATCTACGTGCGCTCCATGCGCTGCTCAGTCTGGGCAGCATTTGGCGCGAGTGCGCTCACCCACCCGATCGTGTGGTTCGGATTCTTCCATCCCGCGTTTCCCGGCAGCTACGTGACCAAGATCATCGCGGCCGAGCTGTTTGCCTGGTTGGCTGAGGCTGCCTATTTCCGGTTTGCTTTCAAGCGCAAGCGCGCGTGGTTGTGGGCTTTTTTCGCCAACGCCGCGAGCTTCAGCCTGGGGTTGCTCTCGCGCCGCCTGTTCGGCGTCCCATGAATCTTCGGTCCCTGGCCAAACCATGACGTGCGAGCCTGCACAGGGCGAGGGCGAGAGCCGCGGCCGAGAAAGCGATGAGCAGGACGAATGTCCATCGGCCGAAGAGCTGCTTTCCCGCGGGAAAGAAAGTCGGGAACGAGCCCGCAACCAGTGCCAGGCAGGGTAGGCCGAACGCGGTCGCTGGCCAGCGGGGCATGAGCCCGTACACGGCAACCAAAGTGACAGCCATCGTGCTTTGGAAAAGCAGGACCCCAGGCAGGGCCAAGACGAGTGAGCCTCCCGAGAAGGCGATGAGCGGCAGGGACAACAAGAGCGCCCCGGTGCTCGCGCGGAGCCAACCCAGGCGGTCAGCCATCATGCCACCCAAGAGCTTTCCCAGGAAGGCAGCCACTGGCAGTCCGATCGCCACCGCCAATCCCCCGGGGCACTGGAAACAGGCGCCGAAGCCAACAAAGGATCGGACCGCGACCGACACGAGCAGAAGCATCAAGAGGACCAGCCAGGGCAGAAGGGCTAGCTTCTCCTGGGAACCCTTTGGGGGTTCCAATGATCGCGTAGGCGCAGGCGGGCTTTGCCCGCCGNNCGGAGCCAGAGCGCGGGAGGGCATGGGAACCCTTTGAGGGTTCCCATTTCAACGCCGGCTTGTCCAGGGTGATGAGCGCGATCACCGCAAAGGCTAGGGCGAAGTAGATGGGGAAGGTCGAGCCTCGGCCCGTGCGTCCCATCCACATGCCGAGGCCCAGCCCCAGCGCCCCTGGCGCCACAAACACTCCGGCCGGTGCCGCCCGTCCCCCGGCAGAACGCAAAACCAACCCGCCGGCGCCCAGGTGAAAGAGGCCATTGCCCACGCCGGCCACGATCATAGTGGCGAGGGCGGGAATCGGTCCCGGGGCCAACACCACGGCTGCCATGGCGGTACCGATGATCATCGAGAATCGCGTCAGGTGCAACCGATCCACCACCAAGCCCAGGGGAAACTCCAGACCAAACGCGAGCAGATCGTAGCCAGCCACTGTCCAGAAGGTGCTCAAGTCTCCGAGGTACGAGCCGCGCGACGCGCGTACCACGGCAGCCACACAAGCGGCATCCACCAGCGCGTGGATAAGGCCGTAGACCGCAGGACGAAAACGCGATTCCGCGGACAGGGGCGGAAGCTGCATCGGCGCTACCCGCGCCGCCCGCGCTGCCCGCAAACCTGGTTGAGGCGCAATTCGGCCACGGCAACGCCGTCCCGGCTGCGCACTGCCACGTTGAGTTGGTCCGCGTCGGAAGATGGCGTCCAGGTCACCTGGCGATCCGAGCCGGTCACTTCGCCCTCACTCTGCCAGCGAATGGTGAGCGGCTCGTCGGCACCGGTCAGATGCACGCGCACAGCGCCGTCCACCCATTCGCCCTGCACGCGAACCTCGGGCGGCAGGCAGAGGGGTAGGTCGCGTGTGCGCGGGGACCGGCGAGGTGTCGTGTCGGCCCAGTGGCCGCCAACCTCGGCAGCCGCAGGCGGCAACTCGCCGCGAGTTGAAGACAGCGCGTCGCTCGGAGCAGGCGGCGGATCGACGACCGGAAGAGCCTCTGGCTTGACCGCGTCTTTGCTGGCGCCGCCGTCCATTGCGCCACTGTCCCGTGGAAGCATATCCGCAATCATGTAGTCCGGCCTGGCATCGGG
>PMJE01000292.1 GCA_003157315.1 Myxococcales bacterium
GAGGCCGCATGAACCTCGGCGATCAGTTTTCGGACAGCAAGGGGGCGGGCAGCTTGAGTGAAAACGATCGGAGCATTGTGCTCAAAGTCGTCGATGCACTCGAGTCCAAGGTCCGAGGGGACCTGATGAACCTGGATTCCATGTTCAACGCTCTTCGAGCTGGACCCGGGATCGAAGTCCTTCCACTCAACGATCGTCAACTCGCTCTTTCAATTGAGATCAGCCCCTACGTGAATCTGAATCCCTTCGACGAATGCGTGCTGGCGGCGGTGCTTGGTCGGGCCGACGAGCTTCGCGCAGTCGATGCGGATGTCGAGTTGGCTTTCTGCGAACTCGACGGACATCTGCAGCCATGGGACAAGAAACGCCAGCGCAAAGACGCTCTCTGCGATCTCTACGATCAGCGCGGAATCTGGGTCTACGGCGATTTCGACATGGAAGAACCTGTCAGGCCTGCGAACTGGCCCTCCATTCCCGCGAAATGGTCTTCCACTCCGACGAGTGAGTAGTCGCGGCGCCGCACCGCCCTGGCGGCTCGGCCGGCAGTCGGAGTCCGCTCCAGGGCCCGCTCGGGCAGGCTGACCGGCGCGAGATCCTGACTACACACGAGGCGTGAAGAGGCTATGCTCCGGTTCGCCATGCAATCATTCGCCATTCCCCTCGCTGCACTCTCGCTTGCTGCCGCCCCGTCCGCGCCCTCAGGTCAGGCGGCTGCCAAAGAAATCGATCGCAGTCACATCGACGACAAGTACAAGTGGAAACTGGGTGATCTCTATGCCTCGGAGCAAGCCTGGGCCAAGGCCAAGGCAGCTCTCGGCAAGAAGCTGGCGGGGTTCGAGCGGCACAAGGGGCACTTGGGCGAAGGTCCCAAGGCCGTGGCCGATGCGCTGTCTGAGTTGGGGGCGCTGCAAAACGAGCTGCAGCGGATCGCGGTCTATGCCCATGCGCGCAGCGACGAGAACACCCGGCTGCCCAAGCCACGCGCCATGCGTGCCGAGGCCGACACGCTGGCAGTCCAACTTGACACGGCTATCGCCTGGCTGCGCCCCGAGCTTCTGACCTTGCCAGAGGCTGCCATTCGGACAGCGCTGGCCCAGGAGAAGCGACTGCGCGAATGGACATTCTATTTGCAGGAAGTGTTGCGCTGGAAACCGCACACGTTGCACGCCGAGGAAGAACGCATCGTCGCCATGGCCGGCGAGCTGAGCATCGCGCCCAGCACCGTGTATGGCGTGCTCAAGGACGCCGACTTGCCCTACCCCACGGTCAAGCTCTCGACCGGAGATGAGGTCCGACTGGATCCGGCTGGGTATGCGCGCACGCGCGCCTCGCGCAACCGCGCCGACCGGGTGAAGGTTTTCCAGGCATTCTTCACCGCTTTGAAAACCTTTGAGCGGACCACAGGCGCGACCCTGTCCGCCCAGCTAAAGGCCCACATTTTCGATCGCGACGTGCACCACTTCAATTCGACGCTGGAGGCGGCGCTTTTTCACGACAACATTCCGGTGGGCATCTACCGGCAGTTGCTCAAAGACGTCAACGCCAACCTGCCGACCTTGCACCGCTATCTGAAGCTGCGCCAGCGCATGCTTGGCCTTTCCGAGCTGGGTTACGAGGACCTGTATGCACCGCTGGTCAACCAGGTCGAGCGCCACTATTCGGTAGAGGATGCGGTGACCATGACCTTGGCCGCGGTGGCGCCACTGGGGCCGGAGTACGGCAAGAAGCTGGCGCACGGCCTGCGGGCGGGGTGGACGGATTTTCTGCCCAGCACCGGCAAGCGCGCGGGAGCGTACTCGACCGGGGTGTACGGCGTGCATCCCTACCAGCTACTCAACTTCAACGGCCAGTGGGATGACGTTTCCACCCTGGCGCATGAGGCGGGACATTCGATGCACACCCTGTTGGCCGAAGAGAGCCAGCCGTTTGCAACCTCGGACTACGCCACTTTCGTCGCTGAGATCGCTTCGACGATGAACGAGAACCTGCTGGTTCATCGGGCACTGACTGAGGCTGGCAATGATCAGGAACGCCTGGCCTTGCTGGGCGAGCGGCTAGAAAGCCTGCGCACGACTCTGTTCCGGCAGACCATGTTCGCCGAGTTCGAGCTCGACATCCACGAACGCGCCGAAAAGGGCGAGGCTTTGACCGGGGAGGCGCTCACCGCCTCCTACCTGGAACTGGTCCGTCGCTACTACGGGCACGACCAGGGGATCTGCAAGGTTCCCGAGCTGTACGGGGANNAGGAGGAGGCACGCGGCGGCAGCGCGGCCCGCGATCACTACCTGGCCCTGCTCTCAGCGGGCGGCTCGGACTTTCCGGGAAACCTGCTCGCCCGGGCGGGCGTGGACTTGACGACCTCGGCGCCCTTTCAGGCGGCCATGCAGGAAATGAACGCCGTCATGACCCAGATCGAGGCGATCCTGTCCGCCGGGACTGCGAAGAAGTCACGATCTCCGAAGTAGTCTATTCGAGCTGCAAGCCACATCCCGTGCACGCGCCGTCCTGCAAAGGCGCGGCGGTGCCGCACGCGGGGCAAGGGGGCTCTTCGCATTCTGCGGACGGGGCGGTCTGGCTGGGCAGGGTGCCTTCCTGATCGAGCAGGCTCTGCCAACGCTCGTGCATCATGGCCATNNATCGAGAATCTCTTTGGCATCTGCGATGCCTGCCGAAACGCAGGGTACAACCTCTGCATCAGCCAGTTGCTTGAGGGCTTCTTCTTTCGTCACGTGCGTATTTTGGCCCACCTGGGCGTGCAGGTCTAGCTGCTGCTTGCACTGGCACGAGCCCCTTCAAGATCCCACGATAGCCGCAGAAGATCTTGGTCGTGGTCGTGGCCGGAGCGATCCCTTTGGTTGCGGCCGCAAGGCTGCTCTAGGTTGTGATGTCTAACAAGACTGACTACCGCTCATTCGTGGGTGGCAGTTCGATAAGCGGAATTTGGTCTTTGGGTTTGGGCGCAAGATCCACGCCGACCAGCGGCGGAAGTTGTAGCTCCTCCACCACGAACGCGGGTGGCTTGGTCCAGTCGTCGAGCGGAACATGGGCCAGGCGTCGCGCCTCGATCCCGCCGTCGCTGATGCTGTCGCGTGGCCAGGGGATCTCGACCTGCGCGGTCTGCGCGGCCATGGCAAGCAGAAAGGTGATGGGGTTGTACGAGTAGACGGTCTGGCTGGCGGGCAACCCGGCATGGATCGCCACGGCGTCGGTCAGGAAGACGTAGGGCTCGATGGCGGCGGCCCAGATGCGCCGGCGGTCCTCCGCCGGGATCCCTGACAGCTCACGTAGTCCCATGAATTCGGCCAAGGTCGTGCGGCTGCCCCATTCATGGCGATGTAAAATGACCAACCGACGCAGCGGCTGGCGTCGGTCGAGCTCGCTGCCATGGAACAGGCTGCGCAGCTCGTCCGCGTCGATCTGGGAATCGTTGTTCTTGTCTGCCAGGGTCAGCAGCGCTGCCCGCCGCACGATGGGTCCATCGGTTGCAGCGTTCAGATAGTGGAAGCTCTTGACCAGAGCAGGCGGGGGCTTGTCAGCGGTGAAGATCTCGAAATGCAGCTCAGGACCTTGTTCGGGTCCGCGCCTGACCGAGCCGAGCAATCCAACTTGGTCGCCCGCCTCGACCCGCTCATCGAGCAGGGTGATGGCACCGGATTCCAGCGCGGCCCGTTGCGCAGCCTTCTCAGGCTGCATCAGGCTCTTCATCCACGAAATCGGGTTCTCGTCGGAAAGCGCAGGCAGGGACAGGTGAAACAGTAGCGAGAAGAAGGTGAGTGGACGGCCATCCAACTCTACCTCGTGGCGCAAGAGCACGAATGAAGTGGAACTGCCGTCCTGCTCGGCACGGCGAGCGGCCACGATGCGGCCCCGCACCGGCGCCAAGACCGGGCTGCCGCGCAGCCCGCGCAGATGCACGCCCGAGTGCCACAGCCGGGCCGGTGCCAGCGGAAAGAACCCAGTGGCTCGCTCCTCGCTGGCAAAGAAGGCAGCCTTGCGCGCGGCCAGCAGCTCGTCGCGCGTGCGCGGCACTTCGGAAAATGCGCGCAGTTGGAGGGGAAAATACGACCCACGCAGGGCGCGCACCAGCCGATTCCAATCCAGCGCCCCGGGATCCCACTTCTGCTTCTGCAAGTCGACATGCAGATGTCCCACGATGCCGTGGAACTCCAGCGGATGGGCCAGGGTTTGCAGGAACGGCTGGCCGTCGCGCTCAGGAATCACCGGCTTCATCTTGGGGAAAATGCGCAGCAAAGTCCGGCTCAGGCTCGCCAATGATTCGTATTGTTCGGGACGAAAGTCGTAGGCGTCGTAGCCGACCCCGTTGATTACAACTTGCCGCCGCGGCCGGGTGCGATACTCGGCGGGCAGCCGGCTCAGCTCGCTCGGCTGGTAACGCCCGCGGTTGCAGATCTCGACGCCCACCGAGATAGAGTTTTCCTGTTCGGCATGATAGGCGCGTTCGGCCAGATCCAGGGTCTGATAGATGGTGCCGTCGCTGTCGATCATGAAGTGCGCGGAAAGCCCGCAACCGCCGCTTGCGCGAACCCGGTTGTGCATCGACTTGAAGCACGAGCGCGAGTTCACGCACCCGTCGAAGTGCAGAACCAGCTGCGACACCACCCCCTGCAGATCCGCCATGCTCCGGTGCGCGAGTCCGGCGCGGGTTCCGTAGCGCGCCCAGTCCGCATCACAGCAACCGCCGCTCTGCTCGATGCATCGCCTGTCGTAGCCATTGAATCCCTGCTCATCGTTCCACAGCACCACCGTGCGTCCCAAATCGACCGGCTGGCCCGCCACCATGATGGCGGTGCCACGGCCGGCCCCGCCCGGCTGGGCTGCCAGCAGAAGAGCAACAGCAAAAAGCGTGGACATGGCGTGTGGGGCGGAATCGCGGTTTGACCGGACCGGGCAGCAAACCTATCATCGCTGACTGCACGTGTTCGACAAGCTGAAACAATGGCTGGCTGGCGCCGGCCTGCAGTCCCGCCCGCGACCCATGCGCTCCCGCCCGGTCGCTCGGAAGCAGGGGTCTGTGCGCCCGTCGCGGTCTGCACCCGGCCCTGTGGGCGCCCCCGGTGCCGCCAATTTTGACCGGGACCGGCCCGCTGCCTCGGCCAGGGCGGTCGAGCGCCCCTGTCCCAACTGCGGGCAGCCGATGCTGGCGGCGTGGGGATCGAGCTGTGGAAACTGTCGTGCGGGAATCGCCACTCCCAAGACGCTCAGCCTGTCAGCGCTGGTCGCGCCGGGTTCCGCCTCTGTCCCGGGGTTCAGCCTGGGCTGGTTGGTGGTTGTGCAATCGCCCGACGAGAAGCGAATCGGCTCGCTCATCCAGTTGGCCGCGCCAACCTCGGTGCTCAGCCGCGGTGTTCGCAGTCCGGCGCCCGACCAGGAGTGGTTCGACTTCGCCGATGAGTTCATGTCGTGTGGACATGCCACTGTCCATCGTCCAGCCGGCGCCGATCGCAAGCAAGACTTTGCCATTCGCGACCGCATGGATCCCGGCCCATCGGCCAATGGCACCTTTGTCGATTCCCACAAGCTTGGGCACGGTGAGATCGTCAAGCTCAGCGAAGGCGACATCGTGCGCGTGGGAACCACTGAAATGGTTTTCAAGTCGCTGTGGTTGCCGCCCGGTGGGCAGGGGCCGTCATGAGGTGGGCTGGGATTTGGGTCGCCAGCTTGACGCTGGGGCTTGCCGCCAGCGCACGGGCAGGATCTACCTTCGTGGTCTCGCCGCCGGTCATCGATCGGGGAGAAATCACGTTTCTGCTGGGCGGGATCTCGGAAGAAGGGGCGACCCTGAGACCATCGTCGGTCGAGGCAGAACTCGACGGTGTGCCAGCGGCTCCGCCCCAGTCGTTGCAGGCCTTTGTCGATTTCGCCCAAAGCGCGGCCGAGGCCGACCCGAGGTGGAAGTCCCCTCTGGCGGTGGGGCTGGTCTATCTCTGGATCAAGGAAGTTCCCACCGCCGTGTCCGATGCGGTCTTGCAGGGCGTGACGGGGTTATTGCAGCGGCTGCCGGCACGCACCAGCGCGTACGCAACCTTGTACGGCCGCAAGCGGCAGCCCATTCCCAAGTTGAAGGCGTCTGATTTGGGCGCCACCTTGCACGACCTGGCCTTTCTCGGCGGTGACCGCCCCAATTTGGCCGAGGCCATCCGCCTTGACCTGAGGAACCTGCTCAGCGACGAGAGCCCCGGCAAGCTGCTGCTGGTCGTGACCGATGGTCGCGACTTCACCGATGCGACGGGCGAAGGCCCGGCCGATTTCTCCGTCCTGTCCAGCGAGATCGCCAGGGCCGGAGTCAGGTTGTTCCTGCTCTCGTTCCCAGCCTCGGACGCAGATGTTGAACAGAGCGCGAGCAACCTGGCTGACTTGGCCAGTGGTGTAAGCTTTCACCGAGCCGCCGAACAACCCCTGGAGTTGCAAAGCACCCTGGAGTCACTTGGACAAGCCATCGCGGACATGCGCCGCATGCGGTTGGAGGTCCCCTGGTCCTGGCGCATTTTCGGTGGGACCCACCGGCTTCGGCTCAACCTCACGGCCGAGGGAAGACCACGGGCCATCGAGGCCGGCACCATCACTTTGCCGCCAGCCATTGGGTGGCTGCTTGGCTTTGCTGCGACTTTGGCGGGGTTGCTGGTTCTTCTGGCGGGCGTGCTGTTCTTGCGCAGCCGGCGCCCGCGTGGAGAGCCGTCGGTTTTCGCCGCCGTACATGACCTGATTGGCCGGGGCCTGTCCGCCGAGCGAGCCATGGTCGAGCTGACCAGGAGTTTTCCCGAAAGCCTGGCCGGCTTGACCATGGCGGATTCGTCCCTGCTTTCGGATCCACGCTATCCACTATTGCAGACAAGGGCCGGACGCCGCCGCTTCGAGCAGATCGTCGCCCTGCTTCGCCGCAGCGACGATGCCTTGCTGGGTGATGACCTGGCGGTGGCCCTGGCTGAGGCCATCGCGGCCAAGACCCCGGCCCGGCAAGCCGCCTTGAGCATGGCAGCCCGTGTGCCCGAGGATCAACGGAGTGATTTCTTGCGACTTGGGCTGGACAAGTTGGCTTCCCGCCTGCGCAAGGCAGGCGAACGTCATCCGATCTTGGCATCCCCACGGTCGCGGGGGGCGGCATTGGCCATCCAAGACGAGCTTCGCAGTCAGATTGGCGCTGGCTTGGCAGTCGCCTGGCTGGTGCGCGCGGCAGGGCCAGGCCGTCGGGGCGAGAGCTTTCGCGTGGCTGCTGGCCGGTGCGTCCTGGGGCGCGGCCCGAGCTGCGCGATTCGCCTGGAGACGGACACGCGAGTGGCTGAACAGCATGCGGTGCTGAGCGAGACGCGCGGGGAGTTCGCCATCGAACCCCTGCAAGGTGACGTCAAGGTCGAGGATTTGCCGGTCCGATCACCTCAGCCACTCGGCGATGGGGACACCATAGAAATTGGCGGAAGCCGCCTCGTCTTCAAGTGCGTGACTACTCTTCCGACAGCCTATGGCTAGCCTATGGCTAGCCGCCTGGGGCAGCCTCACAGGTGCCGCCCGCACCACAATTCAAACCCGCACTGCATCCACCTGCACAGCACTGCTGTCCGTTGTCTCCGCAGGCTTCGCAGATCCGGCTAGTGCCAGCATCTGTGCGAGTGCAGACCAGCTTGCTTGCGGTGCAGAATCTGGGGCCCGTGGTGCCGCCGACCCTACAGCAGGGATCGCCGGAGGCACCACAGGAGCCGGCGTCACCAACGCAGGCCCCTGCCTGGCAAGTCCCGTTGCCGCCGGGGCAATCGGAGTCTGCCGCTATGCAAGTGCCATTAGCGCAGCAACCAGTGCCGGTGCAGGAATTGTCTGGACAGCAACCATTGCCTGCGATTCCACAGGTCTGGCAAATGTACGTTGCTCCGCCTCCATCGGTGCCCGCGATCTGAGTGCAGACTGCATCAGAGGCAGTGCAAGTGCGGTTTCCGCCGAACCCGCCGAACCCGCAACAGGGTTGGTCAACGGCGCCGCAAGCGATGCAAGTTGCTGTTCCACCCGAGCTTCCGCTGCAAGCAGTGCCAGCGGCTGTGCAAGTCCGGTTCGCGCCGGTTCCGCAGCAGGGTTGGTCAGGGCCACCGCAGGCGGTGCAAGTCGCCGCCGCCCCGGTTCCGCTGCAAGCCGTTCCAGCGGCTGTACAGCTCCCATTTGCGCAGCAGGGTTGGTCAAGGCCACCGCAGGCGGTGCAAGTCGTAGTTGTTCCGTCGCATGCCGTGCCAGCGGCTGTGCAGGTCCGGTTTCCGCCAATCCCGCAGCAGGGCTGGTCAAGGGCACCGCAAACGGTGCAAGTTGCCGTTCCACCTGTGGCTCCGGTACAAGCCGTGCCAGCGGCTGTGCAGGTGCGGTTTGTGCCGGACCCGCAGCAAGGCTCGCCAGTGGCACCACAGTGAACACAGCTCTGGGCTCCATCGCCGCCGCCGCAAACGACACCATTCGCCGTGCAGATGCCGCCACTGCAGCAGAGATCGCCCAAAGCACCACAGGATCCCGCATCCGACACGCAAGCGCCTTGTTCACACACGCCGGCCCCACCCGAGCAAGCGCTGCCGGATGCGATGCACCGCCGGTTGCCCCCCGTGGTCCCGCAGCAACCTCCCTGGTCGCAAACCGAACCCGCACAGCAAGCCTGACCCGCGGCACCACAGGCGGCAGGTTGCGCGTCGCTGTTGGCGGGAGCGTCCTCGACCGGAGCATCCACCGCCGGAGCATCCACGGCCAAAGCATCCGTGGCCTCGGCGTCAGTAGCTGCGCCACCAGTCGCCAGTGTGTCTAGCCGTGAATCAGCAGCCGCGTCCCGGCCGCCAGCACCGCCCGCTCCGCCGGCGAGGTTTGTGTTTCCCGCCGCTCCGCCGGTTGGGTTTCCCGCCGCTCCGCCGGTTGGGTTCGTATTTCCGGCTGCACCGCCATTGGGGTTGGTCGTTCCGCCTGCTCCGCCGGCCGTCCCGCCGCCGGTCGCAATCGTCGTGCCGGCTGCTCCACCAGCGGCGGTGGTAGTTCCGCCTGCTCCGCCGGCCGTTTTACCAGCCCCCCCGCCGGTCGCGGTCGTCGTGCCGGCTGCTCCACCAGTTCCCGCGGTGGTTCCAGCTGCTCCGCCCGTGCCTGCGGTCGCGCCGCCTGCTCCACCAGTCCTGGCGGATGCTCCGCCGGTCGCGGCAGTTGTTCCTCCGGTTCCACTATCTTGCTGGGTGGGCGAATTAGAGCTGCTACACCCCAACGTCCCTAGCGCCAACATCGCGGCGCAAGCGAAGCACACCCGGTGAGCTGAGAAAGCCAGTTTCCTCTTTTCCATGAGCCGTCCTCCAATCGTGTTCACTGCAGTCGACAACTTGGTCTATTAGTGGCCACGCGTGTAGGTCTTTGTCATGCGATGGAAATCTGCCTAGACGATTTCCAACAAGCGCAAGCAATTCGCGCAGATCGCGCATTATGATCGCGAAGATCCGCGCAATTCTGCGTTGGGCGTGGGTTGCGACCTGTCCGCCGGCGGAGCAATCCTATCGCGCCGAGTGGGAAGCTGGGGCCAGCGCCACGCTGGCGTAGGCCCGTGCGAACTCTGCGCCGAAGATCTCCGCATGCAAGGCCGCGTCTTCCGCGATCAGCGTGGCAAGGCGCTCGTGAACACTGGCCCACTGGGCTTTCGACGGAGCTCGGGAAAACAAACCCGAGCGTGCGTCGTGCGAGCTGGGATCGAGGGACTCGAGCAAGGCCCGGATCCCCTGCGTGATCCCCTCCATCAGGGCAAGCTGGTGAATCCCCATGTCTGCGAACACGGACTTCAGATCACCCAAGCACGCTTCCACGTCCGCCGCAGGGTCGAGCAATTGTTCCATGACCTCGCGACCAGTGCGCGCGCGGTGCAGAGACGTGCTTCCCGCAAGAGGCCTGACCCCCACCTCGGCGCCAAACTCCTCGTACCCCTTCTTGAGCGCGACAAAGGCATCGCTGAAGCCTTCGAGGATGCGCAGGCACCTGTCCAACTGATCGGGCTCACAGCTCTGGGATGGGGTGGCCACGGGCGGCGCCACCTGGGAATCGCGTGGCGCGCCCCAGTTCATCAGCTTGGTCGAAGTGGGGTCGTGGGCGCCCGCGGCGGCCGGGCAGACAGTGAGCGCCAGTTCGAAACGCGAAATCCCAAGTCGCGCAGCGCCACCCAGTGAGGTGGCGCTGTGCTTGGCCAGCCGCTCACCGTCCAGGCTGGTTCCGTTGGTGGAACCCAGGTCGAAGTAGGTGACGCTAGTGTCGTCAAATCTGATCATCCCGTGCCACTGCGAGACGAAGCGGTCCTCGATGACCACGTTGTTGAGCGCATTTCGCCCAACCCGAATGGGTGATTGATCGAACTCGAACGTCTTCTCGCTGCCGGTTTGCGGATCCCTGAGCTGAAGCTTGATGACCATGGCGCGCCCGAGAAGACTAGCAACTTCTCCGCCGTGCTGCCGAAACTCATGCATGCTCGGCTTCCCGAAACTCGATGCAGATTGTTGCGCGGTCTCACCACACCGGTTGCGTCGTGCGAAATGCGCTAGCAGTCCCCTCGCCGTTCTTGTGCTCGGAAAGGGGTTGCTGTCGGTGCTGTTGGCCGGGGCGGCCTTGTCGTCGTGTGCCCACGCCCCACCACCCTGTCCGACGCCGGAACCCATTCGCATGAGCATCCGCGCCTCGCATCGACTGAATCCGGGCGAGCGCGGGGAATCGCTCGCCACCACCTTGCGGCTCTACCAGCTCAAGGACGTGAGCAAGCTCCAGACCGCCAGCCTGGAGCAAGTCCTCGACAATGATCGGGCCCTGCTGGGCGACGATTTGGTCTCGGTCAAGGAGATCACTCTCTACCCGGGTGAAACGGCCTCACCGTCACTCGGCCGACGTGAGGGAGCCTTCTTCCTCGCCGTGGTCGCGTTCTTTCGCCATCCCTCGGGGCTGCAATGGCGGGTGGCGAGCAAGCTGGCCCAGCCAGATGCACAGTATTGCCACGCGCCCGGCGGCGGGGACGCGGAGGCCGCGCGCTCGGCGCTGCGTTTTGGGCTAGTGGACAGCCGCGTGGAATTGCAGTGAGGACGACGATGACGGTCCCACATAGAATCGTTTGGTCGGAAGGAATGCTGGTTTCCCCGCAGCACTTTCAGCAAGCGGACCTGTATCACGAAGGGCTGCTGGAGCGACGGCTGGCCGCGCTGGCGCCGCAGACCTGGGGAATCCTGTTGCTCGATTTGGATTTGGGTGCCTTGGGTGCTGGGCAGTTGCGGGTGAGCCGCCTCGTCGGCATTCTGCCCGATGGTCTCTACCTGGATTTTGCCGCCGGCGATCCCGAGGCCCCGGCCGCGCGGCCGATTGCGCCGCACTTTCCCCCGGCCCAGCCAGTGCTCGAGGTATTTCTGGCGGTGCCCAAGGAGCGAGATGGGGTTCCCAGCGTCGCGGCCGAGGCCCCCGGCGGCAGCCAGCCCACCGCCGAGGACACGGTTCGCCGCACGCGTTTTCTTGCCGCCACCCGGCCGGTGGGCGACATTACCGGCGAGTCAGCCGACCTGGCCATCGCTTTTTGCCGGCGCAACATCTCGGTGCTGTTCGGCGATGAGGCCCGGGATGATTTCGACTCAATCAAGATTGCCGAGATCGTGCGCAACGCCAGCGGTGCGCTCGTCGCCAGCGAAGCTTTCATCCCCTCGGTGCTTTCTATCTCGACCTCGCCGTTCTTGCTGGGCAGCGTGCGCCGGCTGCTCGCACTGATGACCGCCAAGCAGCGCCAACTTTCCGAGGAGCGCCGGCAGCGCGACGCCGTGACCGTGGAATTCGGGGTTGGCGACGTAACCCGCTATCTGCAGCTCTCGGCCCTAAACGCGGCCATTCCCCTGCTCGTGCACGCCGGCCGTGACGGCGAGCTCGGCCCGCGCGAGCTTTATCTCTACCTCATCCAGATCGCTGGTCAGCTTTCTACCCTGGTGCCCGATGCCGATCCGTCGTCATTGCCCGCCTTCAACTTCACCGATCTGCGCTCAACCTTCGAGGAGCTGTTCGCGCTTCTCACCAGTCTCCTGCGCGCCAGCGTGCGCGAGGCATGCGTGGCCGTGCCCATGGAGGTGCGGGAAGGGCTGCACGTGGGCAGCCTCCACGACGAGCGCATCGTCAAGTGTTCTCAGTTTGTCCTGGCGGCATACGCGCGTGGGGTTTCCGAGGAGCAACTGGCGCGTGATCTGCCCGGCCGGGCCAAGATCGCATCCTTGCACCAATTGCCGTTCCTCTTGCGATCCGCCACGCGCGGTCTCGGCCTGCAAGTCACCCACCGTCCGCCCGCCGAGGTGCCGGTGCGGCCCAACCTGGCCTACTTCTTCATTGATGCGGCCGGCGGGACGGAGCACTGGCGCCACGTGCTCGACGAGCGCAGCCTCGCCATCTATTTGCCGCCGCCCTATGATCCCGCGCAGCTCAAACTTGAAATCTTTGCGATTCCTGCCAAGGGGGGCTAGCTGATGGAGATTGTTCTTGCCCTGACCAGCGAGTGTTTGAGCGCCATCGGCCGTTTGCGTGCGCTGGATGAGCCAGTCGCCTGCCCCGAGGCGGTACAAGATCGACTGCGCGCCTTGGTCGATTCCTACAAGGAACGGGCGCGCAAGGCCGCGGTTCCCGAAAGAGACGCGCAGGACATTGCGTACGCCCTGGTCGCGCTCATGGACGAGGTCGCCCTGCGCGCACCCGAGCCGCTGCGCGGTCACTGGATGAACCACCCGCTGCAACTGCACTACTTCGGCGAAAACCTGGCGGGCGAGGGATTCTTCACCCGGCTGGACAGCTTGTTGGCGGACGGACGCCGGCTTGCGGTGCTGCGCATCTACCAGCTCTGTTTGTTGTTCGGGTTCCAGGGCAAGTACGGTTTCCCCGGCGGCGACGTCGAACTCTTGCGCATCGCCGAGACTGTGCGCAATCAGGTGCAACGGCACCAGGAGATGCCCAGCGCTCTCTCGCCGGCGGGCGAGGCACCCGACGAACCGCTGGTTCGCAGCGCCAAACGCAACCTCCTTCTTTGGGTTTCGCTTGCCATCTTCGCGGTGGCCCTGGCGGCCTTTGTGGGCTTGCGGGTTTCATTTGACCACCAGGTAGGCGACCTTGCTGGCCGGGTCGACGAGATAGTTCCGTAGGGGTGATGGCGTGCTCAAGTACGTCGTGGGGCTGATCTTCATCGCACTGACCTGGGCGGCTGCGCTTGTGTTTCGCGGGGTCGCGCCGCTTTTCTGGGCGGCGGTCGGCGTGACCGGCGCGGTGGTGCTCTCTCTGGCAGTATTCGATCTGGTTTGCATGCGCAGAGCTCGGCGCGCGTCCGCCGCGTTGGAAGGTGGCATCGGCAGCCCAGCGGCTGGCATTCGGCCCGATCAGCAGGCCGAGATCGCTGCCATGCAGGCCGAATTTCGCAAAGCCCTGCAGAGCCTCAAGGTTTCGCGCTTGGCGCACAGGGGTGGTGACGCCCTCGGCGCTCTGCCTTGGTACCTGATCGTCGGGCCGCCCGGGGCGGGCAAGACCACAGCGCTGCGAAGTTCGGGCCTGCCGTTCCCGCATGCCAAGGGCGGGCGGGTGCGCGGGGTGGGCGGGACACGCAACTGCGACTGGTGGATGAGCAACGACGCCATAATCCTGGACACCGCGGGCCGTTGGGCCACGCAGGAAGCTGACCAAGAAGAATGGCTATCCTTTCTCGATTTGCTTCGCCAGACCCGGCCGAAAAAGCCGGTGAACGGCATTTTGGTCGCGGTGAGCGTGACCGATCTGCAAGGCGAGGCGGACGAGATTGCGGTCCTGGCCAAGTCCTTGCGCGAACGAATCGACGAGGTGATGGGGCGACTGGAAATGCTGCTGCCGGTGTATCTGCTAGTCAGCAAGTGCGATCTGGTCGCTGGATTCGTCGAGATGTTCGGCGAGCTGCGCGACAAGGAGCGCGGCCAGATCTGGGGCTTCACCCTGCCACTTGCCGCCACTGTGGACGAACGGATCGAAATGTTTAGCGAGCATTTCGACGAATTGTGCGAGGTGATTGAGCAAACGGCCGCGGAGCGCGTGCATGACGAACGGCGGGTGGAGGCTCGCTTCTCGATTGTCGAGTTTCCGCAGCAACTGGCAACCCTGCGGCAGCCGCTGACCGACCTGGTGACCAATGTCTTCGCGGAAAACGTGTACCAGGACGCTCCCCTCATGCGCGGGGTCTACTTCACCAGCGGCACCCAGGAGGGCCGGCCCATCGACCGGATCATGAAGTCGATGGCCGA
>PMJE01000279.1 GCA_003157315.1 Myxococcales bacterium
CATACCGGAAATACCCCATTCGATCGGGCTATGCACCGACGTCGTGGCCTTTGTGGAGCAACCAGGCCAGCGCGATCTGTCCAGGCTTTGCGTGCTTGGCCGCTGCGATCTGTGGACACCTGGAGAATGCCACGATTGTCAACGCAAGTGTACGACGGGAACGAGGTAGAGCCTTGCAAGGGTTGCCTCGCCGTCAGGGCAAAGTATAGTTCGTGAACCACATGGATGCCGTGCTGAGCACGCTCGTCGCGCGCCTGCTCGATGGAGACTCACAGGCCGCGCTCGCGGAAGCGCGCCGGTTGCGGACGCCAGAACCCGACGGGCAGCGTCTGGTCGTTCAGGGACTGGAAGCCGCCATGGACCGCATGAGCGCCAAGTGCACGAGCGAGCAGTTCAACCTGCTCGAAATTATGCTCACCGGGCGCGCTGCGATGGCGGTTGCGCGCGAAGTCTTTCCCGGGGGCTCGGCTCCGTGCACGCGTGGCACGCTGGTGATCGCCACGCCCCAGGGCGATGTCCACGATCTGGGCAAGAACATCACCAGGATGGTGCTCACGACCAAGGGCTTTCGCGTCGTCGACTGTGGCAAGGATTGCCCCGTCGCTGACATGGTCGCGGCGGTCGCGCGGGAACAGGCCTTCGCCGTTCTGGTAAGCGGGCTCATCAGTCCGGTGGTTCCTTTGGTGCGCCAGCTGCGCGGACTGCTGCGCGAGCGGGGGCTCGCGCACGTAGCGGTTGTGGCTGGCGGAGCCGCGCTCAAGCAATGTACGGCCGAGGCGTTGAACGTCGACTATGTGGCTTGCGACGCTTTCGACTGCGTTCATTTTCTGGAAGGGCTGGGCGTCCGTCCATGACCGGGCTCGAGCGCATCCTCGCAGCGGTTGGTTTTGAACCCAGCGATCAGGTTCCCGTGATTCCGCAGATCTTCGGGCACGCCGCACGGATCGCCGGCGTGGCCCTGGACCAGTATCTGACCGACGCCGCCGTGCTGGCCCGCTGCCAGTTGGCGGCACTGGAGCGCTATCGCGGCGATGCCGTCTTCGCCCTGCTGGACGTCAACGTGGAGACCGAGGCACTGGGCTCGCGTCTGCGCTTTCCCAAGGACGGCTACCCGTCGGTGGAACAGTACGTGCTCGAGCGGCCGTCTGCTGTGGCCGAGCTTACGGTCCCTGATCCCACAAAGGCCGGCCGCATGCCGGTCCTTCTCGAAGCGGCTCGATTGCTCAGGCAGGAGCTGCAAGATCGCGTGCTGGTGGCGGGTTGCGTGCTGGGACCGATGACCCTGGCCTGTCAACTTCTCGGGGCTGAGCGCGCCCTGTTTGCGGCGGCGGACGAGCCAGAAGCCTTCGAGCGGCTGCTGGACTTCGCTGCGGATGTGGCGGTGAGCTTTGGGCAGGCGCAACTGGAAGCGGGAGCGCACGTCTGCGTCGTCTTCGATCCGTCGGCTTCGCCGGCGGTTGTTCCGCCCGCGCTCTTTCGCGAGTTGTTGGCCCCGAGGATCCGGCGGCTGTGCCAAGCCCTCAAGCGCAAGGCTCCCGTCACCTGGCTGCACATCGCCGGGCCGGTTGAGCCCATCCTGTCGCTCTACCCAAATTGCGGCGTGGATATCGGCAACATCGACTATTGCGTCGCCCCGACACGGGCGCGGGCAGCGGCTCCTCGGCTCTGCCTGGACGGAAACATTCGCCCCCTGGCGTTTGTCGACTCCGAGCCCGAGGACATAGCGGCGGCTTGTTCACGCGTGCTGGCCGACGCAGACGCGGGCTTCATCCTTTCTTCGGGATGTGAGATCCCGCTCGAGGCGCGGCCGGAGTGCGTGCAGGCTCTCGTGGATTCAGTCAAGAGGCACAGCAGCTGACCGTGGCAGTCGTTGTACGAGCCCGATTCGGGGAGCAATTGCAGATCATCCAGGCGACACCAGGAGCGAGCGTTCGCCAGGTCCTGGAAGAAACCGACCTGCGGGTGCGCACCGGCTGCAATGGCAACGGCTCGTGCGGGCTGTGCCGGGTTCGCGTCTTGTCGGGGCCGGTGTCGACACCGACGTCGGAGGAGAAGTTGAATCTCGATCCAGCTCTCGTGGAAGCTGGACTGCGCCTTTCGTGCCAGGTGGTGCCTTTGGGCGAGGTGGAGATCGAGGTTGTGGACCTTGCGCCTCGATCCGCATGGCGCCCTATTGCGCCCGCAGCGCTTTGCAGCCCTGCGCGTCCCGCAGTGACTGCCGCGAGTGGTCCGGCGCGAATTTCCAGAATTGCCATCGACGTTGGAACCACCAATCTTGGCCTCGCATTTTGGGGCGAAGAAAGTCGCGGGCGACTGGCGGTGCGACGCGGGCTGAACCCCCAGTCGCGTTTTGGTTCGGATGTGGTGACCCGGCTGCAAGCGGCCCGCGATCCGATGGTGGCTCGCGATCTGGCGCACGCCGTGGAACTCGCGGTTGCCGAAGCGTTGCGAGAGATGGTCGTCAGCGACGGGTTTGAAGTGACGGCCCGGCCGACCGTCGTCGCGGTGGGAAACACGGCGATGCTTTCGCTACTCCATGGATCGCAGGGCAGATTGCTGGAGCCGGAATCGTGGGCGGGCCCGGCGACGTGGCTCTCGGAAAAGCAGATCCGTTGGCGCCTCAGCGCCGGCTGTGAGGCGGCGGTGCACGTGGTGCAGTCCCTGGCCGGGTTCGTGGGTTCGGATCTCCTCGCCGCCGTGCTCGCGGCAAACTTGCTGCAGGGCGAGGTCCCGGCGCTGCTGCTCGACTTCGGGACCAATACCGAGATCGCACTGTGGGATGGCGAGACGCTCTGGGTAACGAGCGCCGCCGGCGGCCCAGCGTTTGAAGGCAGTGGCGTGCGCTGCGCGGTCCCGGCAGATACGGGTGCGATTTCTCGCGTGCGGGCGGGGACGCCCCTTCACTTCGAAGTCATGGGCGGCGGCCAGCCGACCGGGGTATGTGGTTCTGGACTGGTCGACTGGGTCGCCTGCCTGTGCCAGACCGGTATGCTGTCGAGCCGAGGCAATCTGGTTGACGGGGCAGCCGAGGAAGCGCTATCGCTGGGTGGGAAAGGCAGCGAGATCATTCTCTGCAAGCGCGACGTAGACGTCTTCCAACGAGCCAAGGCCGCGATCGCTGCCGGTGTGCAGCTGCTGGCACGGCGGGCGGGCGTCGACTGCCAGGGCCTGCGCCGCATTGTCACCACGGGCCTATTCGGCCGGTCGCTCGACGTTGCGAATGCCCAGGCCATCGGCCTGCTGCCAGCGATCACTCCCGAGTGGGTTGAGACCTACGACAACCTCGCGCTCGCCGGCTGTGAGATCGTGCTGACCTCCTCCGAGGGAGCGCGCGCTGTCGAGGCCGTGCGCGGGCGCGCGCGCCTGATGAACCTCGGCCAGTGCGCCGAGTTCGAGGAACTGTTTGTGCAGAGCCTGTTTCTGGCGCCCATGGGAGTCGAGCCATGAGCGTGGCATCCGAACGCCTGACCGCGGTGCTGCGAGCCGCGCAGTACTTGAGCAACTTGTCTCCCGAGCAGGATGCCTGGGCGGAGCTGGCGCAGGCCATCAGCAGCTTCTTTGGCTGCGAGTTCGTGCTGGTCGTGCAAGCCGACGAAGGTGGTGAACCGGTGGTTGTGCGCAGCCTCCTCTCGCACGAGATCCCCGTGACTGAGGTTCTTCGCCAGGCGCGCGATGAGATTCGATCGGTACTGGCGACTGGATTTTTGGGCTCGCTGGTCCTCTCCGTCCCGGCGTGCGCGCTGGCCATGCTTCCCCTGCCTCGCGATCGGCGAACCACCGGCGTTGCGGTCGTCGGACGCCTCACCCGGCGAGACTTCTCGAAGGAGGAGTTGGAGATCCTGCTCGCTTTGGGCAGCCTGTTTGGAAACGTGGTCGCGAGGCTGGAAACCGAGAGGGAACTGCGGGAGCACCGCAAGAGCCTGGAGGTAACCGTCGACCAGCGCACTTCCGAGCTGGCGGCCAGCAACCGCAGTTTGCTGGAAGAATCTGCGGTGAGGCGGCAAGCCGAAGGCGCCCTCGAGCGCGCGCACGCGGAGCTGCAGCAGATCTTCGAGACCGCCGGCGATGGCGTGTGGGTGCTTGATTGCGACGGCAAGATCCTGAGGGTCAACGCGACCCGCGCACGCCGGATTGGGCGTCCCTCGGCCGAGTTGGTTGGCCACATCTGCCACGAAGTCTCTCCCTGCTGCGAATGCGACACGCAGGTTTGTCCGCTGGTGCGGGTGGCGGAAGGTGCGAGCCGCACGGAATCCGAAGTGAGGCGGAACTACCCCGAAGGAGCCCGGGACGAACTCGTGGTCAGCACGCCGTTGCGTACCAAGGACGGGGCCTTACTGGGCGTGGTGCAGGTGTTTCACGACATCACCGAACGCAAGCAGGCAGAGCAGGCCCTACGCCAGAGCGAAGCCGAGCTGAGGGAGTCGGACCGGCGCAAGAACGAGTTCATGGCCATGCTCTCTCACGAACTGCGCAACCCGCTGGCGCCGATTCGCAACAGTCTGTATGTGCTGGGACGAGCCGTCCCAGGCAGTGAGCAGGCGACTCGCGCGAATGCCGTGATCAATCGCCAAGTCGAGCACCTGACCGGGTTGGTCGACGACTTGCTCGACATCACGCGCATCAGCCGAGGCAAGATCCGGCTTGAGCGGCGGCGGGTTGAGCTGAATGATCTGGTTCGTAGAACTGTCGACGACCATCGCTCGCTCTTCGAGGAGAATGGAGTCGCGATCGAGAGCCAGCTGGCGCCTGAGCCACTGTTGGTAAATGCCGACCCGACACGGCTGGCCCAAGTAGTGGGCAACCTGTTGGGCAACGCGGCCAAGTTCGCGGGCAGGGGAGGCCGGGCCCGGGTTCGCGTTTCCACAGATCCGGCGACGAAACATCCGACCATCGTCGTGGCTGATAGCGGGGCCGGTATGACCGAAGAGACGCTCGCACATTTGTTCGAGCCCTTCATGCAGGGGGAATCGACGCTCGATCGCAGCAAGGGAGGGCTCGGTTTGGGGCTCGCACTGGCCCAGGAGCTGGTCAAGCTCCACGGTGGCCACATTCGCGCACACAGCGAAGGAGCAGGCCAGGGAGCCGAGTTCGTGGTGAGTCTCCCAGATGATCAAGTCGAGGCCGCACCAGCAGAGACGACTGTCCCCAGCCACACCATCACATGCCGGCGCGTGCTGATCATCGAGGACAACATCGACGCCGCCGACAGCTTGCGCGAGGCGCTCGAGTTGGACGCACACCAGGTCGCCGTGGCGCATGACGGCCCCACTGGGCTGGCCCTGGCCAGGAGCTTCCATCCTGAGGTCGTGCTCTGTGACGTGGGTCTTCCCGGGATGACCGGCTACGATGTGGCGCGCGCCTTTCGGGCCGACCAAGTGCTCAAACGCACATTTCTCGTCGCCGTGACCGGCTACGCGCTGCCCGAGGACCTGCAGCATGCGAGCGCGGCGGGTTTCGACAGACACCTGGCCAAGCCCCTCAGTCTGCAAGGTCTGCAGGAACTGCTCTCGTCGCTGCCGGATTGCCCCCAGCAACAGTCGTAGGCCTTTAGTGGCGATGTTGCTGCTTCAGCCGCCGCTACAGATGGCATAAGGGTCAAGCAACATCCCAGAACGGCGGCAAGAGCGCGAATATCAACCATACCGCACGATTATAGGGTTGCTGCGAAAGCGCAGCAACAATGGGGGGCGGGATCCGCCTATGCTCTGGAACTTGCAACAGCCGCTGGTGTGGCGGGTTTGCTATTCGCCGGCGCTTCGTGATCGTCTCCTGAACATCTCTGACGCGATCGCGGGCAGCTGCCTGCGTTGGCGAAACAAGAGCACACCTCCGATCAGCATGTAGATAGCGGCGAGCACCAAGCGCACATCCCTTTGCGGAAACGCGAACTGAAGCAGGAAGAGGGAGAGCAGAACAACAGCCTCGCGAACGCTGAAATGAAGATTTGCTAGCACCGCGAATCCGAGTACGGTCTGTGCGGCGGTCAGTGCAAATTCCTCTGTCTGACGAGGGTCGAGTGGAAGAGTCCGTCCCCCACCGCCAACCATGTGGGCGAGCGGCAGGCTACCGACCAGCAGGGTCCACTGGTTCACTTTCGAGGACAGCAGCGTCCCGATGGCGTCGTCTCCTTTGAGTCGGGAGGCCAGGATGCCGGCCACCAAGAGTTCGGGCGCCTCGGAAGCCAACGGTGCCAGCCACTGGACGAGAAGAAACTCGTCGATCCCAAGTTGCTTGCCACCCTCCACCAACGCGTCGGCAAACGGCGCGGCGGACGCCAGAATGAATCCCGCGGCGGCGAGAAACAGAAGAATGACCATCGAGATCCTGGCTCGCCTGGGAAGACTTGCCATCTGCTCGGCGACCCCCACCAGATCGGGCTCTCCCTTTTCCTGCTTGGACACCCGCCACAGATAAACGCCGAACAGTGCGAGCAAGAAAGCCGAGTCGAGAAGAGAGATGCGCCGGGTGAGCGGGATGACGAAGGCGTAGAGCCCGGCCATCGCAAGCAAGCCAAGCTCGATACGTCGCCGAGGATCGAGCACAACCTCGGTAACCTTCTGCTGTCGCCGTCGCGCTGCGAACCAGAAGACCAGCACGACAACCGGCCACCCGATTCCGATCAGAAGGCGGTTGCTTCCCGTCATGTTGGCCGCGGCGTACTGGGCAAACTCTGGGCGGTGCCCGGACGTGTAGGAAAAGTACAGGTCAACCGCGTACTCCGGCAGCACGGCGATGAACGCAAGCACAGCAGTCGAAAGGCTCGCGGAGATATCCACCTCGGCCGTCTCCGCTGCCCAGGCCAGCAAGAACGCGGATGCGACCACAGCGGCTCCGAAGAGCAGCACGGCCAGTGCCGGGGGAATCGCGAGCTGACCCAATCGCACTACGAGAGCAGGAGCAGCTACCGCGATGGCGGCTAAGACCTTCGGAATCCAGCTCTTGGACATTTTTGCTTCCTTTGTGGGCCTGGCCGAAAGTCGCAACTGCGGGCGATGCGAAACCTCGGCCAGAATGTTTCTGGTCGAAGGTCTCGTTCGCCTCGTCAGTCGAGGTGGGGGACCGGGCTTGTGGCCGGTATGTCGATCACCCCGACGCCGCTTGAGCGGCGTGAACTACTCCCCTTACGCGACTGACCCTACGCCCACAGGTGAAAGCAGTCAACCGCATGTTCATTTCAGCAACCCTCTTGCGTGCGGCCGCCAGCAAGATATGGTCAACCCACGCGAATTCTGCCCCGAGCCAATCTGCTAGGGCTCGCCATCGCAGTCACCGCCGCCCTTTTCGTGGCGCCGCGTTCAACCCGGTCTGCGACCGAGGCGTCGCCGCCGCGACAGAGCTGTCAGATGCCCCTCAGAATTCTGAGGGCATGCCGCCATGGTCTGGCTCGATTTCTCGCTCGTGGCTGGCTGGACTTGGCTTCGAAGTTGCAAATAGGCTGCGCGACCCACTTGGAGGTAGCCATGACTTCTTCAGTTCAGCGTGCGATCGGTCGGTGCGTTCTCTCCGCTCTTGTTTCCGCCGTGCTTGCTGGCTGTGGTTCAAACAACCCTGGACCAGTGCCTGACGCTGCCAATGCCAGCGACGTCTATTTCGCGCAGGACGCCGCCAAGGTACCTGACAGTGCTATCGATCACAGCATCGCGCTCGATACCATTTCCAGCGACACCGCGCTCCCACCTGATATCGCCGCTAGCGACGTTCCCGCTACCGGGGATTTGACACCTGATATTGTTGTGCCTGCGGACAGTCATGTTGATAGCATGGTTGCGTCCGATGTTGCCAAGCCCGACGCTGCGGTGGCCGACGTTGGCGCAACTGACGTAGCCTCCTCCGATGCCCCGGTTGCCGACGTTTCCACAACCGTAGCTTTCGCCGACGCGGCGGTCGCCGATCTTCCCGCAACTGACGCTGCTTCCTCCGACGCTATCGTCATGCCCGGAGACGCTTCCGCCGCGGATATCGTCACTGCCATGTCTTCGCTCCCGCGTGTGGTTGATCCGCAGGTGCCAGTAGCCGACAGCACCACCCTGGCGTCCGACAACGCCGCCTTTGCGTTTGCCGCCTACAAGCAGCTCATCACAACCAACACCAATCTGATCTTCTCGCCGGCCAGCATCTCCATCGCTCTTGCCATGACCTACGCCGGTGCGACCGGCAACACAGCCAGTGAGATGGCCCAGGCGCTTCACTTCAGCTTGCCGCCGGCGCAGCTCCACCCGGCGTTCAATGCCCTGGATCAGGCTCTGGCCTCGCGCGGTCAGGGCAAGCTGGGTGCTGATGGCGGCCCGATGCGGCTTCACATCGTCAATGCTGTCTGGGCCGAGCGGACCTACACTTTCAAGATGTCCTTCTTGGACACCCTGGCCGCGAACTACGGCGCGGGCATCAACCTGCTCGACTTCATAAATGCGCCTGAGCCCTCGCGGCTGACCATCAACGCCTGGGTGGCCGACCAGACTGAAAACAAGATCCAGGACTTGCTGCCCACCGGTTTCATCCAAAGCACGACCACGCTGGTGCTCACCGACGCGGTCTACTTCAATGCGGCCTGGAAGACCCAATTCGACCCGAACGATACCCACAACGGCTCGTTCAGGCTCCTCGACAGCAGCAGCGTGACCGTGAAATTCATGAACGCCACGCTTGCCAGTGTTCCGGCTGGGCGAGGGACAAACTACGTTGCCGTCTCCTTGCCCTACGCCGACGACCGCCTCTCGCTGCTGCTGGTAATACCCGATGCCGGCCAGTTCAGTCAGGTTGAAGCGTCGCTGAACGCATCTGTACTCGGGACTCTCGTGGCCGGGCTGACCAGCCAGGAAGTTTCCATTTACCTTCCCCGTTTCAGGGTCGAGACAGGGGCAGACTTGGTGAACCCCCTCAAGGCTCTGGGCATGACATCAGCCTTCATCCCTGGCATTGCCGACTTCTCGGGCATGGATGGCACGCGCGACCTCTCCATTTCCGACGTGGTGCATAGGGCCTTCATCGACGTTGCGGAGATGGGTACCGAGGCCGCGGCGGCCACGGGAGTCGGCTTGGTCAGTACCGGAATTCCGCCCGGACTATGGGTCGACGCGACCCGTCCCTTCCTCTATTTTCTGCGTGACCAGCCCACCGGCGCCATCCTTTTCATGGGCCGTGTCCTCGATCCCAGCAAGAGCTGAAATGGCCGGTTGAGGGTCGCAGGCTGCCATTGGTTCGGTGCGGGCGAAACTGCTCGCCCAGGTCAGCCGCCCGTGGGCGTGGAATTGAGAGACAGGCTTCGACAAGGACGAGGCCGGTCGCGAGCGCGTCGCATTGCGGACACACATCTGCACACACAATACCGACAATGACGACGGCTGCTCTAGCAACTGCGGCGTCGAGCCCGGTTGGTACTGCCCCACAGCCGGGCAGCCCTGTCAACCGCTGGTGACCTGCGGGGACGGAAGATTGCAAGCGAGTGAACAATGCGATCTCGGAACTGCCAATGGTACCGGTGTGGGTTGCGACGCCAATTGCGTGCTTCAGCCGGGATGGACGTGCAAGGGGCACACCTGCAATCAGGTACCCGTGTGCGGCGATGGTCTTGTCACTGCTGGCGAGCAGTGCGACGAAGGCGGCACCCCGTCGGCAACATCGTGCTGCGAAGGCTGCAAGCTTGCCTCGAGCTCCTGTAGCTGTCCTGCAACCGGCGGAGCATGCACTGACAACGCTCGCTGCGGCAATGGAGTGCTGGAGAAGTCCGAAACCTGCGACGACGGCAATACCACAAGTGGGGATGGCTGCAGTTCGACTTGCAGCGTGGAAACCGGCTGGCAGTGCCGGTTGTCTGGCAAACCCTGTGTGCCGTTGTGTGGCGATTCTAGTATTGTCGCCAGCGAACAATGCGACGATGGCAATACGGTCAGCGGCGATGGCTGTTCGCCCACCTGCAAGGTGGAACCTGGGTGGGGCTGTTCAGGCACTCCCTCCACCTGCACCCATGCCGTCTGCGGCAACGGCAAGCTGGAGGCGGGTGAGGGATGTGATGACGGCAATACGCTACCCTTTGACGGCTGTTCGCCAACTTGCCAGGCCGACCCACTTTGCGGCACAGTTGATGCTCAGGGGAAGCCGACTAGCGCCGTCGGTGCGTGCAAGTCGGTGTGTGGTGATGGCATCCTGCTGCGGGCGTCATTCAGGCAGACCGCGGCGAAACCTGTGACGATGGCAAGAACGACGGCACCTGCGGCGGCTGCACCCCCGACTGTCAGAAGGGTCCCTACTGTGGGGACGGAGTCGTGCAGAAAGACTGCGGCGAAGTCTGTGACTATGGTACGGCGAACTCGCCGCCTGATAATGCCGTTTACGGCGGATGCTTGACCAACTGCCAATTGGGTCCGCATTGTGGCGATGGCGTCGTACAGAAGCCCGACGAAGACTGCGATCTGAGCGCGAACAATGGCAAACCTGGCTACGAGTGCAGCGCAGCTTGTATGGGAATGATAGTGGTGTACTAGCGCTCGGCTACGGCGCGCGTCCCAGTCAATTCGCGAGATCGTCGGCGTGGCCGCACGTGGTCTCGTCCAACTCGACGACATGCAGGTGCGCGCAGGCGGAAGGATAGGCGAGCGACGCCAGTCGGACGCTATGCGGCAGGATTGCCCAGGGCGCGCTGCGTGAGCAATGTGTCCATCCGATTGACAGCGAGGGCCCGCCTGCGTAGAAGAACGCCAGGTTGACGCTAGGACCCCAGAGGTCCCGTCCTAATTCACCCAAGGAGAACAACATGACCCGCACAATCAAGGTTCTTTCGACGCTGGCTCTCGGTGGAATGCTATTTGGTATTACGGCCTGCGAGGACACAGTCTGCAAAGAGGCGCTGGCCAAGGCGACGGCGGCCACCGCCGACGTGCAGAAGACGGTGGCNNGCCCGCCAAGGGCAAGAAGAAGTAGGCTGGTGAATTGAGCGCGAGAGGGGGGCCTCGCAGGATCGCGTGCACCCCCTTCGTGATGCCCCGGCCCTGCCTCCCGACTGCGAGAAGTAGCGCGCAGCCGGGGGCAGCTGCATCCGAAGCAAGCGGAGCCTCGCGTTCGACATCTCGGCGCGGTCAAGCTGTCAGCGTATGTCCATGGGCGCTGGTTTCGACCAATTCGTCCAAGGAGTCGCCGCATGAAGAGCTTCATCTACCGCAAGCCGACGGAGATCCTTTTCGGCAAGGGCATGATCGCCGAGAGCCTTTGAACTACTGCGTGTAGGGCGCGCCGTTGGCGTTGCAAAGGTAGAAAGCGCGGTACTGGGGGTCCGTCACTAGCCCCTTTTGGGTGGTCCAAGTGATGGAGGAGCAGGAGGGACGGCAGCAGTCTTCCATGGTGGTGGTTTCGTACATGTTGGTGGAACTGCCAGTCTTGGACCGAAAGTCCGGATCTTTCGCTGCCTGCGCTGCGGTCGTGACGTTCTTCTTCACGGCTGGCAACCCCTGAGGTGCCAGTTTGCATCCGGTGACTCGGGTGAGATTTTCGGGGCACTCGACCTTCGCCACGTAGACCGACCAGTTGAGGTGATAGAAGGTGTCGATAGTGTTCGCCTTGATGCAGCCACTTTGCGACTGCTGGGTCAGGCCTGGGATATCCGAAGCGATCTCATCGCAGGCGTTGGCAGTCTTCTGCACGCAGGCCGGAGAGGTCAGAGTCGCCTCGGTAACCCAGCTGACCGCGGTCTTGCACTCCTGATAGAGGCTCGCGGGCTTCACGCCACCCTGGCTTGGCTGACCATCGGCTGGATAGCTGGTGTACATGTAGAGCCCCGACTGCGACGAGGCGCCGGCGACTTTGGCACAGGCGTTGTTGGCCCCCAACCCACCGGCGGGCATGTACACGTCGAAAGTCGTCGGCGTGGCACCCGTGTTGAAAGCCTGCGCGATGAGCGGCGGCGGAAGCGGAATGGCCGAGGCTGGAGGATTGGGATTGTCGGGATCGACCTGCACCTGTCGATCGTTACTGGGGCTCGGGTAGGCATAGACCAGCTGGTAGCATTGGCAGCAGGCACTCTGAGCGTTGCCGTCGATCCCTCCTGGATCCCCCACGTCGTGTCCGACAACCGCATAGTGAAAGCCGGTGTTTCCGTCGTCCGTCGCGGCCTGTTCCATCTCAGGGCTGAATAGCTGGTTCCGCTGGCACATGAAGGTGTAGTCGGCGTTAGCCTTGCTGCCGGGGGGGTCTGTGCAGGCGTTGGCGACCGTGCATTTCCCGCCACAGTCGGTCGTCGTGTCCCCGGCCAGACACCCGGTCTTGGCGTTGTAGTCGTATGGGATGAAGTCTTGATCGTGGCATCGGTCGGGCGGTGGAAGCAGGTAGCTAACCGTGGTGCCAGTCGAACCCGCCACGGCACCGGCCGTCCCGCCGCCGGTGTTTCCCCCGCTGGCCGTGGTGCCGCCGGCCCCAGCGTTTCCTCCGCTGGCAGTCGAGCCGCCGTCGGTGTTTCCCCCGCTGGCCGTGGTGCCGCCGGTTCGGGTATTGCCCCCGCTGGCAGTCGAGCCGCCCGCTGGTTGCGTGCCGCCGGTCCTGGTGGCGCCGCCGGTGCTGGTCGAGCCACCAGTGCCCGCAAAGGTGGAACCGCCTGTCGCCGTCGAACCTCCTGTGGCGGTGGAGCCGCCCGCGGTGGTTGAGCCGCCTGCGGTCCCTGAGCCGCCGCTTGCAGCGAGGGACGATGAGGTGGCAGAGCCCCCGGCGCCGCCCGCTCCTGAGGAGCCTCCGCTGCCCGTGACTCCCCCTTTCGGGCTGGTTGTGGAGGTGCCAGTTGATCCGCCATCGCTAGGCCCGGATGTGGTCGTCTTGGCGCATGCCCCAGCTCCTGCCACAAGCGCGCAAATGGCCGCCGTCGCCATGAGTTGGGGGAGTCGTGTGGTCGCAATGAAAGCCATGAGGGTAGAGTAACTATCCCCGACGGATTTTGAAAGAGACCCGTGCGCAGCACACGCAGCCGGCGGTCAAGTGCTGGGCGGGTTTGGCGGTGGCTGGCGCAGTCAACGCTCAGACTGCGAAACTCGGCGGCGCACGGAACCGAAATCGAACCAGGGCAAGCGCGATCAGCGGCGGTGCGTCTTTCGCGGCCTTTTCGCGGCGGGACGGGCCTCGCGCGTCCGATGGTGTTCGGGCGGAACCAAGCAGTTTTGGCCGTGGCCGATGAGGTCGGGCCGGCCCAGATGGAGAAGGGCAGCGCGAAGTGGCGGCCAGTTTTCCGGATCGTGATAGCGCAGAAATGCCTTGTGCAGCCGGCGCTCTTTCTCGCCGCGNNGTGGGCAGAAAGGCCTGCACCTGGTCGGGCCGGAAGCCATTGCGTTTGCACCAAAGCGCCAGCGCCACCATATCCCGCAGGGTAGTGCCCGGGTGTGCGGCTATGAAATAGGGAATGAGATACTGCTGCTTGCCCGCCTGGCGCGAGAAGCGTTCAAACAGCACGNNGGCGCGACCTTGAGGTAGCCGCCCACATGGTGCCGAACCAGCTCTTCAATATAGGAGGGCGAAACCAGGGCCAAGTCGTAGCGCACGCCTGAGCCGATGGTGACCTTCTTCACCCCTTCTGCCTGGCGCGCTCGGCGATAGAGGTCAATCAGCGGGCCATGGTTGGTGTCGAGGTTGGGACAGATGCCTGGGTGCAGGCACGAAAGCCGCCGACACGCGGCCTCGATCAAAGGGTTCTTGCAAGCCAGCTGGTACATGTTGGCAGTTGGTCCGCCCAGATCGGAAATCACCCCGGTGAAACCGGGCGTTCGCTCACGTACCGATGCAATCTCGCGCAAGACCGACTCGGGTGAACGGCTTTGGATGATGCGACCCTCGTGCTCGGTGAGCGAGCAGAAGGTGCAGNNAGCGGCAGAGCCGGCGGGTTCACCCAGAGGTCGCGGCTACCGTGTCGTTGCAGCAAGGCGCGCGCGTTGCCTGGGTTGGATTCGAGATGGAGAATGCGTGAGGCGTGGGCGTAGAGAACCGGATCCTTGGCCACCGCTTCGAAACTGGGCAGGCGGATGATCTGGCCGCTAGAGGCGCGCGTGGCGCGGCCGATGGTTGTGCAATTGATTTCGCTGTGTCGTGGCGTCTTGCCTGATAGAGCCAGTGCCGTGCCGCGCACGTCGGTGATCGCCGCGACCGGCTCACCTGCGGCCAGGCGATGGGCGATCTCGATCACCTGGCGTTCGCCATTGCCGTAGACCAGCAGGTCCGCCTTGGAATCGAACAGCACGGATCGCCGCACCTTGTCCGACCAGTAGTCGTAGTGGGCGACCCGGCGCAGGCTGGCTTCAATGCCGCCGATGATCACGGGCACCTCGGGAAAGGCCTCGCGGCAGCGTTGGGCGTAGACCGTGACCGCGCGTTCCGGCCGCAGACCAGGCTTTGCCTCCGGCGAGTACGCATCGTCGCTGCGCACCCGCTTCTCCGCGGTGAAAAGATTCACCATGGAGTCCATGTTTCCGGCAGTCACGCCGAACATCAGGGCCGGGCGGCCGAGCGAGGCGAAGGCGGTTGCCGAACGCCAGTCGGGCTGGGCGATGATTCCGACGCGAAAGCCCTGCTCCTCGAGTACGCGGCCGATCAGCGCTGCGCCGAAGCTCGGGTGATCGACGTAGGCGTCGCCGGTCACCAGGATGACGTCACAACATTCCCAGCCGAGCTGCTCCATCTCGGCGTGCGACATAGGCAGGACCGGCGCCACGCCAAAACGATGCGCCCAGTACTTTCGCCGTGCGAACAGGGTAGGGCGCAGGCGGCTGGGCGAGATAATCTGCCAGCGGGAGGAGGCAGGCATGGGAACTTCTTTGCCACCGGGTGTCGGCATGAGACGGCTTCTCTGCCGGTGAATCTGTCAGATTCGCAGGCCAGATGCGATGTGACTATCCAGTCGGTTGCTGGCTACCTTCTCCACCACAGAGGGCACATCGCAGCCTGACGGC
>PMJE01000428.1 GCA_003157315.1 Myxococcales bacterium
TGGGAATACATGTTCTTCATCGACTTCGAGGGCAACGTGGCTGACCAGAGGGCTGCCTCGGCGCTCGAAGCCCTGCGCAGCGAGGCGCTCTACTTGAAGATCCTCGGCTGCTATCCCGCCAAGGCCACGCCTGCCGACGCGCAGACCACCACTTTGCCCCAGGCATCCGAAGCCACGACAGCGCTACCCGCGGCTGCGCCCGCCGCCCGAATCGCTCTCGACCAGCCCATCGCGCGTGCCTCCAAACACTACCGACTCGCCGACCGCGCCACCCATCCCGATGATACCATCATCCGCGTGGGATCTCTGCTGATTGGTGGCGCCGGCTTCGTGGTCATTGCCGGTCCTTGCTCGGTGGAGTCGGAAGACCAGATCAACCGCACCGCCCTGTACGTGCGCGAGCAAGGCGCCCACATCCTGCGCGGGGGCGTGTTCAAACCGCGCACCGGCCCCTATGCCTTCCAGGGTCTGGGCCGTGAAGGACTGGATCTGCTGGTCGCTGCCGGCAAAGCCGCTGGCCTGCCCATCGTCACCGAGGTCATGACCATCGATCAGGTGCACTTGGTGGCCGAGAAATCCGACATCTTGCAGATCGGCGCGCGTAACATGCAGAACTTCCCGCTGCTGTCGGCAGTGGGCAAGGTGGATCGGCCCGTGCTGCTTAAGCGCGGTCTGTCGAGCACCATCGAGGAATGGCTGGCCGCCGCCGAATACATACTGGCGCAGGGCAATGGCCAAGTCATCTTGTGCGAACGAGGCATTCGCACCTTCGAAAGCGCTACGCGCAATACGCTGGATCTGTCCGCGGTAGTGGTGTTGCGCGAGCGCACTCACCTGCCCATCGTCGTGGATCCTAGCCACGGCACCGGCAAGCGTCCCTACGTGGCGCCCATGGCTTGGGCTGCACGCGCTTGCGGCGCCCACGGCGTCAGCATCGAGGTCCACCCCGAACCCGACAAGGCACTGTCCGACGGCGACCAGAGCCTGGACTTCCCGCAGTTCAAGGCGCTGATGGAGGGCCTGAGCCGGGTGCGGGTGTAGGCGAGACCGGAGTCAGTCCATCAGGGCCAGAGCGAAGGCTATCGCCCGGCGCACTTCACGAAGCTTGTCCAGAGAAAGCAAGGCGACCAGAGGACCGATCTTGCTTTGGGCGACCGTCTGTAGGTGGTCGCAGTTGATTGCGCAATCCCTCGGCATCCCATCGGCCCTGCCCAGCAGCACCTCACTGGGTATGTCCCGAACCGTGGACGTGACTGGCGCGACCGTCACCTCGCCGACGTAGGGAATGATGGAATCGCGAGTCAGGATCACGACCGGGCGGTTCTTGTCAGGCTTGCCGAACTTGTACCAGCGAACCTCGCCCCTCTTCATTTGTCACCCCACTCTTGCTCCTTTTCCCACAAGGCAAACTCATCTGCGCCCGCGGGTCTGCGCAGATAGCCCTGTCGGTGTCTCGCCTCGAGTTTCTGAATCTTGTTGCGAGCGATCGCCTGCTGGAGGGCTTCGCGCGTGAAGGCCGACCGCGTGGTGTGCAAGTCCCGAGCAACCCTGTCCACCCTCTGGACGAGATCCTCATCAAGCGTCATCTGAACCGTTCTCATGTTGACATCTCCATATGGATACCAATAGCTATGATACTATACATGCGGCCTGTCTGCCCAGGCGAATCTCGGCGCACAGGGGGCTGCGCCCCTATGCCGTCAGATCTCAATCTCGAGAATGTGCGCGCGTTCGCGCCGGGTTGCGCACACCGCCCGGTGCAACGCCCATTGCCCACGCGCGCGTGCCAGATTGTGCTCGCCTCGACCGGGGTAGCGCTCGGGCGTCCAACCGAAGTACGATTCCCAAAGCGCGTCGGCGGCAAAGCGCACCGCGAGTTCGAGGCTGATCCATTCGACCCCGTGCAGGCAGGCGCGGCGCTCGTCGGCGCCAATCGATCGGCCCAAACTGTCGCGAAAACCCTCGAATGAGGCCCGGAAGATCTCGACGTCGAACTTGGCCAAGCTCGCGTCCTCGGGACTACGGTTGCACCACGACCGCCAGGCATCCCCCAACTCATGCGCCAGTGCCATGGGTCCCACCGTGTCCAGGTCGATTAGGCACACGGCCTGCTCGGCCGCCGGCGGCTGGGAACCGGCAAACAGGATGTTGTTCAGCTTGGGATCGCCGTGGCACACGCACCTGGGCAGCTTCGGCAGAGGCGGCAGGTCGGAGACTGCGGCAAACAGATCCGCTGCCAGAACGCCTACCTCGCGCCGCAGGCGATGGTCGGTATGGACATCCAGGGCCTCACGTAGCCTGGCCAGGTGCTGGTCAGTGTCGTGCACACCCGCGCGCATGCCGGCAAATTCGTGGTCAAACCCCTCGAGCGCGCGATGAAATTGCGCTACCAGGCGGCCTGCCGCGCGCGCCTGGCTTAGGCTGGCCACCACGTCGAAGGACACTCCGTCGACGTAGCTGAGAAGTCGCCACAGCCCGTCCTGCACCCCAAGGTCGACTGACAAGCTGCCATCCCGCGCCGGTACCAGGCGCGGCGTGGCCATGCCCACCTCCGCTAGTCGCCGGGTGACTGCATCGATGTTGTGGTTGACGGCAGCGGAAAAGACGGGGTTCAGCCGCTGCAAGACCAAGCGCAGTTCGCCACGGCTGACCAGATAGGTCTGATTGACTAGGCCCGTACCCAGAGGCGTGACCTGCGCGCCGTCCAAGCCCAAATATTGAGGCAGGACCCGTGCCTGGATGAGATGGGCCTGAAGCTGTACCCCGGGCCCCCGCACGCGACTATTCCGACGGAGGCGCGTCCTTGTCCTCTTCGCCGGGTGGCCTCTCCCAGCCGCCCTGGCCCTCCTGCATCGGGGGTGGCGCGCCTGAGCTTTCAAACTTGTGCGCAATAGCCAAGCCAGCATTCCACTCGCCCAACAGCATGCTAGGACCAAAGCTCAACAGACCGCGCCCCTCCACCCAGATGGCAAGAAAGCGCGTGAGATGGTACATCATGCCCAACCCCACACCGACGGCACCTGGCCCGCCGCTGACTGTGTCGCTATGCCCTACCTTATGGTTTGCCGGGTCAGGGCACTTGATTTGATTGCCATCCGGTCCAGGCAACCCATTATCCGCGATATTGCAATTCCCTGCGACATAGCCCAAGAAGGTCTTCCCCATGGGCGAGAACCCCGCGACGGCTGACCCAAAAGCCTGGAAGTTCCCGAGCGTGAGAAGGGCGTACTGGCCGCGGAGAAAGAGAGCCAGCGCGGACGTCGGCGGCTGGTTCACGCCGGGGTCGGGAGTCCATCCGGTGGCGTGGGAAGGGGTTATCTGGTAGCGGGCCTGCAGCGACACGGCAAGCTTGTCGGAGAATTGGTAGCCGATTTCCCCGGTCAGCTGCAACAGGGTTGCCCCTGAGGGACCAGCTTGCAGCTGGATGGTAGGGTCATGGCTGTCTAGCGACATCGCACCGTGGTAGGTCTGCGCAAAGGCACCGCCGCCCAACGCAATGATTACCGACCCGGGCAGACGGCGGTGGTACTTTCGCAAGTCCTCGTCGATCTGGTATTGCCGGTTGATTTCTTCCAGCGGAGCATTGTCCTCTGCCATGGGCGTAGCAGGCCTCGTGCTGGTGTCCTTGCCTTCCAACAGCATCGCCAACATCGTGTTGTTGACCGTCGCAGCTCCGTCGACGATGGGCATCAGGTTGGGACCGTCAGCGTTTCCAATGGTCAGTGGTTCCTTGCTGCCCGGTACTTTCGCTTCCAGGTAGTACTGAAAGGCACTCCCGGTGACCGCAGCGCCCGGAACAGTCGCCGTGAGCCAGCCCTTGGGCGAACGAGTCATGGGCAGCGGCGTGAAGTCCTCGGAACCCTTTTCGCGATAGAAGACCGTGGCGGTAGCTTTGCGCGGCTGCTTTTGCGTGACGCAGCGGATGAGAATGTCCTCCTTGGGCGGAACTTCGTCGGGCAACGGACAGTAGAAGGGCTCGGGAACCCTTGCCGGCGGCGTTGGCTCTTCCTGGTCCACGAATTTCTTGGCCCCACGCAATCCGCGCCGGCCACCTGCCGTGCCAGACGAAGAACCGCTGGCCGGAGCTTGCTCATCGGTCGTGGGCGCCGGAGTTGACGCAGCCGCAGTCTTGCCCGCGGAGGTCGCCGACGCCGTTCTTGCCTGGGCCGCCAGCCCGGCCTGGCCGCGGGCCGCATCGAAGGCTTCGTCCAAAGCAGCGGTTTCGACCTGCGGCGTGATCTTGATGTTGGGGTCGATCTTGAGAGCCATCACGAACTGTCGGATGGCCTTGGTCCGGTCGTTGAACCCTGTCATGTAGACCGCGGCCAAGTGCACATGGGTTCGCGCCGAAATCGCGTGTTCACCCAAGTTCGCGTCAGTGAGCAATGCGATGGCGCCCCATAGGGCATCGCGCGCGGCTTCGTACTTGCCCGCCTGCATTTGGGCCAAGGCCTGCTTGTTGATCTCGACGACTTTGCCGACCGTGTCCTGGCCCTTGCCTGACCTCCCCGCGGCGCTGGCAATGCCTGCTTGCGACAAGATGGTGAAAACGAAAAAGGCGAGGACAACGGGCGAGAGAAAACAACGAAAAATCTTCATGAATGCAGCTCCTGGCGGCCGGCTACTATCATTATGCTGGCTTCAGCGATATGTCCATTCCCTCTGTCCAACACCGGAGCAGAGCTGGTGAGAAGTGTGGCGCGTCGGATCGTGGCACGGCGCCAGCCAAGCTATCGGCGCAGCCCATTCTTGGGAAAAGGCCACCACGCAACCGGAACCTCGGTGCAGGACCTCGGACATGCCGTCTGGACTCAAGCCAGCGCCGCGCACTGCGCTAAATCAGAAAGTTATGCAGAACGCTCCGTTGAAGTGGACGAAATTCGTCGCGAGCGTGGTGTCGCCATAGGTTGTCGTGCCATATGTGACCGTCGTGCTGGCCTCATCCGCGTGAAGGAACGACGACTCAAACCGCAGGGACAATCGCGAAGTCAGCCGAACATCCGCACCGAGCTGGAAACCAGCCGCGAGAGCCTCCATTCCCACCACGCCGCTATCAGATGTCTTCATGCGATAATGAACAAGACCAAGCTGGGCTCCGCCGAAGAAGCTCAGGATCGGGTTCACCGGGACAATGCAGTTGAACTGAAACAGGATCCCCGAAGGCCGTAGGCGAAGTTCGGTCCACCAAGACCAAAGCCTTTCGCCGTGCCTAGGACGAGGCCTAGATGGCCATGCTCTCGGGTGTAGGCACCCGCATCCGATGGTTCCTCGAGGTCGCCGTATGGTGTGAAATTTGCCTTTCTCGCGGGTGGAACCGCGGAGGGCGCTGCCGAACCACCTCGGACCCCTCCCTCCAAGGATCGCTGACATCAGACGCCGGGGTCACGCCTTCCTCTGCGACGGGCAGCGTAGGCGTTTCCCCGGCGAGCGCAGTCGCCGCCGCGGTTTCTTTCTCCTGGGACGTCAGTCCTACCTGGCTGCGAGCCGCGTCGAATGCGTCGTCCAACGCCACAGTCTCGATCCGCGCTGAGATGGTCACCTTGGGATCGATTTTCAGAGCCGTCACGAACTGTCGGATGGCCTTGTTCCTGTCGTTGAAGCCCGCCAAGTAGACGGCGGCCAGGTACACATGGATTCGTGCTGCGATCTCGTGGCCACCCATGTTCGCGTCGTTGAGAATCGCGATGGCGCCCCAGAGTGCTTCGCGCGCAGCCTCGTACTTGCCCGCCTGCAGTTGGCTGAGGGCTTGTTCGTTGAGCGCCACAACTTTCTCCAGAGGGTCCTGGGTTCCACCGGACTCCTCTGCCGCGATGGCGACGCCGGACTGCAAGGACAGAGCGAAAACCAACAGAAAAACCACAAGGGGCGGGAACAGACCACAGCACATCTTCACGGGTGCGACTCCTAGGATGGAGCCACATCACTATGCTGGGGTCGCGAAAATGTCCACTAGCGACAGACTTGGTGCGCCGGATCGCAACCGCCGCGAGGTGCCGGCACTACCAGCGGCGAGCTGTCGTCCGGATCCGCTTCCTGGAAGTAGCCATCGCCGTCCGCATCGACTCGGGGCGGGTCCGCGGCGACATAGTGATCGTCGGCCACCCAGTAGTCGATGCCGTCTGTCGTGCGCAACACAACATGCCCGACCACGCGCCCTCCGCGCAGGTTGGTGTCGGGGTTGCCGTGTTCAGTGAGATAGATGGCGCCAGTGGAGGCGAGACGATCGATAGCGGCCTGGTGGGGATGGCCGTCAGAGTTGCCGTTGCCCACCTCGATGATATTGACCCTGGGTTGCAGCTCGGCGAGGAAGGTGGGGCTGGATGAGTGATCGCTGCCGTGGTGACTCACCCGATAGACGTCAATGTCCTTGGCCAAGGGAGCCACTGCATATTCGATGTCGTGGTACGAGTAGCCGTAATCGGATATCAGGGTCTCGCCCGAAAGATCGCCGCCCGAGAAGTAATCGAGCAGGCCAAAGCGCAGGACGAAGGCCACCGAGTAGTCATTCTCGCTGGGTGGGGCTGGATCGTCGACCGGTCCATTGGCAGCAAGCAGGCCATTTCCGTCCACTGCGACCAAACGCACGGTCACCCCCGGCCCGAGATCAATCTGACCATCGCCCAACGTGGCGACTTCGGGGTGCAGCAGGTTTTGACCATCGCCGGCAAGGTACTCACGCCAGCGCGCCAGCGTGCCCCCGCCTTCGCCGGGGTAGTGGGAGAAATCGCGGCGCAAGAGCGCGCCCACAGTGAATCCCTGCAGGTTGACCAGGTGCCACAGACCGCCGTGACCGGGATACCCGGTGTGGTCCACATGGAAGTGGCTGATGAGCACATAGTCCAGGTGCGAGGAGCCAAGGACATTCTTGATGTACGGCCCGACAATCAAGGCCCCGTCATCCGCCTCCCAGTCAGCCTCGCCGGCATCCACCAGCAGCGTCCGGCCGGTGGGCCCGACGATCAGTGTGCTGGTGGCCTGCCCTGCATCGATGTGGTGAATCTCAAGCCAGCCCGACTGCCAGTTGCCACTGCCGGGCGGGTCGGTCCCAGAAACGGCTGGCATCCTTCCTCCGGGCACCAAGCTGCAGCCGGCCAGGAAGAGCAGACATCCGCGGAGTACCAAGAAGAGGCGCATGCCGGGTTATCGGCATCGGTGCGCTGAGGTTGCTTGCGCGAAATTCAGTTTGCGTCCCGGAGCCGCGCGCGGCCGCGGCCCCGCGTATGGCCGCGGCCGCGTGGGTCCCGGAGAAGAAGCTGGCTATCCCTCGCAGAGGGCGCAGAGGACGCGGAGAGCGGATGACAAGAAGGGGTCTGTATGGCGCATGATCCAACCCTTCTTTTCTCCTCCAACTCTGTGACCTCTGTGCGCTCTGTGTGAACTAGGCAGCCCGCCGCATGGGCTGCTCCAGGCGGCGGGCGTTGAAAGACGGAAGGACTACTTGGCGGGAGCGGGGGCGGGAGCCGGCGCAGGAGCCTTCTCCTCGGCAGCCTTCTTGCCCTTCTTGCCCTTCTTGCCCTTGGCATCGGCCGGTTTGGCCGAGTCTGCCTGCGCGACTTTCTTGGCCGTGACTGCCGTGGGCGCCTTGTGGCTGGCCTTGGCGGCAAAGGCCGAGGTGCTGGTCAGAGCGACGATTCCGAGTGCGATGAAGATCTTCTTGAACATGGTGGCTTCTCCTTCTTCTGTGGGTTGCTGTGAAAGCGTCTCTGTTGGGTTGACAATGCAGTGACCGTGCCAGCGGCAAATCCAGCAGTTGCCCGCGGAATTCCGCCCCTTCACTTCTGCCGCGACCAAGCGCCGGAGCCAATCCGCCCGCTCACATGGGGCGTTCTTGAAAGGAATCGCTGAGAAAACTGGCGCCAACCCTTGCGCCGGGCGAAGGTGGACGCATGGGCGCGTTCATCAACGCGTTTCGCAGCAAGCGGGTGGGCATGCTCATCGCGTTGGGCTTTGCCTCTGGGCTGCCGCTGGCGCTGACGCGCACAACCCTGAGCGCGTGGATGACCAACGCCGGCGTGAATCTGAAAACCATCGGACTCTTCTCGCTGGTCACCCTGCCCTATTCGTTCAAGTTCGTGTGGGCGCCGCTGCTCGACCGCTTCCGCTTTCCGCTGTTTGGCCGGCGCCGAGGCTGGATGGCGCTGACCCAGGTGGGCCTGCTGCTGGCTGTCTGGATCATGGCGGACATCAATCCGAAGAATGCGCCGCTGGCCATTGCGGCGCTGGCTGTGGTGGTCGCGTTTCTCTCCGCCAGCCAGGACGTGGTGGCCGACGCCTACCGTACCGATGTCTTGCCACCGGCCGAGCGAGCCTCCGGGACGTCGACCTGGATCCTCGGCTACCGCATCGCTATGTTGGTTTCGGGCGCCGGGGCACTGGTGTTGTCCGACCACATGCCGTGGTCGCGCGTGTACGGCGTGATGGCGCTCTTGATGATCGTTGGCATCATCGCCACTTGGCGCGCGCCCGAGCCCGAGGTCGTGCGGCCCCCGCGCACCATCGCCGACGCTGTGGTCAAGCCGTTCGTGGATTTCTTCGCGCGCAAGGGCGCGGCAGTCGCGCTGGCCTTTGTCATGCTCTACCGCATCGGCGACACCATCGCTGGCGGCATGGTGCTGCCCTTTCTCATCAAGTTGGGATTTTCCAACAGCGAGATCGGTTTCTGGAACAAGGGCGTGGGCTTCGCCGCAACCATCAGCGGCGTCATGTTGGGCGGCGGACTGGTGGCCAAGTATGGCGTGCGTCGCTGCTTATTAGCCTTCGGCGCGATTCTGATGGTCGCCAACACCGGCTACTTGGCGCTGGCCATGCACGGCAAGAGCGTGGTGCTGCTGGCGACGGCCATCGGCATCGACAACGTGTGCGGTGGCATGGTGGACGCGGCCTTCGCCGCCTTCATCATGTCTCTGTGTAACAAGTCCTTCTCGGCAACCCAGTTCGCGCTGCTCTCCAGCGCCTCGACCATCATCGGTCGCATCATCGGTGCTGGCTCGGGGTGGCTCGCGGCCACGCTGGGCTGGCCGGCCTTCTTCGGCATAACCATCGTGGCGGCAGTGCCGGCATTGCTGCTGCTCGTGCTGGCCTTCCCACACAACGCGGGCGCAGTCGAGCCGGAGAAGTGAGTGTCAGATACTCACCCGCAGGCCCAAGCCTAGGTCGAAGAGGCCGGGGCTGCGACTGGGAATGGGTAGACCAGCGAGATTCACGGCGTCGGTGCCGAAGCGAAACTCGCCGTGGTTGTTGCCCCAGTGGACAGCGGCAAACGCCTCGAAGCGCACGTGCGTGAGCAGAATGAACGAGTAGTCGAAACGGGTGATGCCAGAATGGTCGGAGAGATTGGCGAGGTTGGACAGGGTGAAAGTGGTGTTGTCCCAGGAGTACGGCGCCGGCGCACTGGCAAACAACGCGACATATTGCCGACCCAGGTAGAAGAAGGTGGCTGGCTCGCGCAGCGATTGCGAGTGAGGCAGGATGAGGCCCGGGTAGACAGCGGTGTTGCCGTATCCAAGGCCGTTGTAGAAGTACTCGGCGCTCACGGTGAACACATCGTTGGCGGCGTATTTCATCGAATAGGAAACGCCGCCGGTGGCCTGCGGCTTCACTCCAGAGCCAGGCGTGACCGGATAGAGCTTGTCAACCGCCGGCCCGAGCACGTCTTGCGCGAGAGTCATTTGATCGACGCTGGTGGTGGGCGGCATTCCCAGGGTGAGAGTCGACGGATCGATGCAGTTGTTGAAGTGAACTCGATCGATGTCCTGGGCGAAACGCAGCGCCACCTCGCCGTAGAAGTCGAGATCCCAGATCCCGGCCGAGATATCGGCCGCCAGCTTGGGCTTGTGCCCGCGCTGCACAAGGCCACCCAAGCCCAACTCGGACGCGCCCCACACCACCTCGGCGCGGGCAGCGCCTGCCACGGCGCTTGCCGTGGGTGTGGCGTTCACTCCCTCGGTCAAGCCGTAGGCGTAGAAATTCCAGCCGCGCTCCTCCCAAGGTACGTGCAGCTTGATCATTGTGGTACCGGTTCGCGCGTCGAACACGTCGAGCGGATTGCGGTGCTGGATGTGCAAGAAGTCGGTCGGGGTCCAGAAACGCGCTGTGCCCCAGCGCACATGCTGGCGACCTGCGGTGACGAATACCCTGTGCTTGATGTCAAAACGCAGCCACATCTGATCGAGCAACACAGTGGGCGTGCGTGTTTGCTGTGCGCCGAAGAGCGAGCTCAGGTTGGCCGTGCCCCCGCTGGAAAATCCACCCTGAGACCCGCCACTGAAGTTCGCGAGACTGGTGTTCGCAGTCTCGGGCAGTGTCGGGTCGAAGATGGTGCGCGCAAGTACGAAGCCGCGCACTCGGTCGTTGGGCCGCACGTCCATGTAGGCATCGAGCAAAGAAGGTGACGACAGCGTCCAGTTGCCCGCATTCTGGCTTTGCAGGGCCGAGCTCTGCGCGCGCAGGTAGATCTGGCCGCCGATCTTCAGCGGATCCTCCGGTGCCACGTCGGCCGACACACGCGGCGCCGCCTCGGGCGCACCCAGATTCAATTGATCACGTGCGTCCGTCGCGGCCGGAGCCGAAACCGGGACCGGTGCCGGGACCGCAGCCGGTTCCGCAGCCGGCGCCGCAGCCGGCGCCGCAAACATGTCGGCTTCGCTAGGCCTGTCCTGTGCCTGCGCAGTGCCTGCCAGCGCCGCTAGCGCTAGCAGCAGCGCCCCGCTGCGGCAGCGAACATGGGAACCCTCGAAGGGTTCCCAAACCCTCCCGCGATGGTGCGCCGCCGGCGAGGGCGCGCGCGAAGCGCGCGGGGAGGGCAGGGTGGGCTGTCCGTCCCGAAGGGCCGGCGGGCTCCCCACGCGACGATTCATCGGCTCTTGCTCTCCAGCCAGGCCTTGGTGAAAAGATTGGCCTCCAGTGAGCGCGTGTCGACCGACTTGACCAGGATCAACGTCGAGTTGGCCTTCTCCACCTCGTCGTAGAAACGCATCTCCTCCGGGTACCAGGTATCGGCCTTCTTGGATTCGCTGTAGCTCTTCTTCCAGCGTGGATAATAAGCCGTGCGCAGCAGCCGTCCCGAGAGGGCGAATTCCTGGCGTTTGAGCACATTCTTGGTTTCCTTGTCGACCCACAGTCTGATGACTGGGAACGCCAGATCGATGTTTGGTTTGCCAGTCAACTTCATCACCTGCGCGGTGTAGGCCCCCAGCTTCTCTTGGCCTAAATCCTCGGGCTCGTACTCCTCAGCCAAGCGCGACTCATCGAGATCCGAGCGGCGCGAATTGGTGCCACCAATCCGTTCACGTTCAGTGCGGCGTTCCCACTTGCCGACCGACGGGTCGTAGTACCAAAGGTTCTTGTCGATGCGCAGATAGCCCTGCCCTTGCGACGCCTTTGGCTTGGTAAAGAGAATAATGAACTTCTGGTCCTGGCTGCGACGGAAAACCAGGGCCTCGTAGGCCACGTCGACCTTGTCTTTCTCCTTCTGCTCCATGTACACAAGCGAGCGCCAGTCGCCCTGGTTGCTCTGCCGCTGGTCAACTGCCTTGAGAATGTCGATCAGCTCGGCCTTGCTCAAAGCCGCGGCCATGCGGGGAACGAGCAGGCTGAGAACCAATGCAAAGACCGAAAGAGAGCGAGACGTAGGCATGAGTGCAGCTCCAGTGATTAGTTAGCTATTTCGCACAGAGAACACGAAAGACACAGAGGTCGGAGGGAAGAAGGGTTCAGACCGGACAAGCCCTTCTCTTCCCTCTCATCCGACTCTGTGGCCTCTGTGGGCTCTGTGTGAAAAAGCATTCTCATCCAAANNCAAACCGCCCGGGTGCAGGGCGAGCTGAACCCGGTCGGACATGAGGAAAAGCTGCACCGAGAGCGGCACGCGAATGCGGGCCGCATTGATGACCGCTCCCAAGCCCGCACCGGCCAGCGCGCCGGTTCCCGTGCCGATCAGCCCGAGCACGAGTGACTCGAAGATGAACATACGCAGCACCCCGCCCCGCTGCATGCCGATGGCGCGCAAGGTGCCGATCTCGCGCGTGCGCTCGCGGATGGCGATCCACATGGTGTTCATGATCCCGGTGACCACGATGGCGATAAGAATCGTCAGCAACACGGCGGTCAGGCCTTTGAGCACAGTCAGCGTCCAGGTGATGAACGAAACCTCATCCTCCCAGGTGGTCACGTCCAACTTCTGCCCAGTCCAGTCCTCGCGTGCCACGGTCTGGAACTTCGTCCAGAACGGGTTGGGGTCCGCGTCCATCACGACCCAGCCCAGTTTCTCGAGCTGCCCGCGCAGACGGGCCGCTATCGCGGTCACGTCGGGAACGTATTGTGGCTTCAAGTAGATATGGAT
>PMJE01000285.1 GCA_003157315.1 Myxococcales bacterium
CAGCGACATGTGCCAGCGCTGCCAGAATTCGGTGAGGCTGCGCGAAAGGTACGGTGAATTGAAGTTGCGCGGGATCTCGAAGCCGACCATGCGACCGAGTCCGACTGCGATGTCCGAGTACCCGGAGAAGTCGAAGTAGATCTGGCCAGCGTAGGCGGCCAGTCCCCACCAGGCGGTCACCGCATCGGGCGAGTCGGCGGCGAACACGACGTCCGCGATGCGCCCCATCGCATTGGCGAGCAGGATCTTTTTCGCGAAGCCAAGAACAAAGAGAACCACGCCCGAGGCGAAGCGTTCATAGGTATGCTGGCGGTGGCCGAACTGATCGGCGATGGTGTTGTAGCGAACGATCGGCCCGGCAATCAGGTGGGGAAACAGGGCGACAAAGCAGGTGAAGTCGCTCAATCGGCGCGCCGGCGGCGCGGTTCCGCGATACACGTCCACCGTGTAGCTGATGGTCTGGAACGTGTAGAACGAGATGCCGATGGGCAGCGTGATCTGCATGATGCGGAAGCCCTGCTGTCCCAGCAGGTGCAACAGCGCATTGGCGTTCTCCTGCGCGAACACGCCGTATTTGAAATAGCCCAAAAGCAACAGGTTGTTGATCACGGCCACCGCCAGCGTGCCCTTGCGCAGCCGCCGCGACGAACCAGGCGCCGCAATGATGCGAGCGGCGTAGTAGTCGCACACCGTAGAGTACATCATCAGCAGCACGAACCACGGCTTGTGCCAGCCGTAGAAGACGTATGCCGCGAGAGTCAGTAGCGCATTCCGGTGGCGGAACGGCAGCGCGTAGTACAGCAGCAGTACCAGCGGCAGGAAGTAGAAGATGAAGATGTTGGAGGTAAAAACCATCTCGCCCTAGCGGCGAACTTGGCCAAGCAGGCGCTCGGACTCGGTCAGCAGCGGCTTCATCTGCCCAGGCACGCGCAGGGCCTTGTTGGTGAGCGAACTCGACATGAGCACGCCGTCGGAGGCCCGGTGCACATCGGTACGGAACAGGAAATGCCACAAGGTGCGCACACGGGACGGCGCTGACACAATTGGCGGACAGAAACGCACCTGCACGCGGATCTGCAGCTTCTCCTCGCGCGAGGCATTGGCGAAATAGTAGATGCGCCGGTGCTGAGTGGCCAGGCAGGCGACCAGCGGCTCAGACAGCGGGGCAAGCAAGCGGTCGCGCAGGAAACGCCGCTCGCCCGAGGCCATTATGGCGGGGATGCGGGCGCAGTACACCACACCCGCCGCATTGAGGTCGGTTTCAGGCTGGATCACGTATTCGAAGCTGGCGGGTTGCGAATCGTGGGGCACCTCTTGCGCGCCAGGCCAGTCAAGGAAGCCCTCGATCGCACCGGAGCGCTCGACCACAAGGTGTTCGACGATCCCGGTCGGCATGGCGGGCAGTTCGGGACCGGGCCGTTCCAGGAATGCGCGGGGCGTTTCCAACTTGGCCCATGTCCCACCGTTGCGCGTGATGAATCCGTGCGTGAGATAGGCCCAAGGCCTGCGGCCGCGCGCAAGGTCGTCGCGAACCTGCACGGCCTGCAATTCCTCCTCGGGGATCGGCTCACTGTCGAACAGAAACATCCCTTCCACGAGCTTGTGGCCGTACACCCCAGCGCGCTGGCGGAAGCAGAGGTCGGCGCCCTCGTCGAATTCGTCCCAGCCGCGGCCGGCAGGCAAACCCAGCTCGAGGCTAATCATCGAGATGTGCAAGCGCTCGCCGGCCTCGCTCAAGACGGCGTTTTCAGGCTGGGCAGCTAGGGCCGCCACGGCCTGCCACTGGAAGGCGCCCAGTTGCTTGATGATGGGCTCCTCGGCGAGCCGGCCGGGCACCAGGTGGGGCATACCCACGTGCAAATTAAACTCGCGCCAAATGGTTTCAGTCATTTCGCGGAACCAGCCGCACGGCTTTCGATCTCTCTTGCCAGCGCCTCGATGGTGCACAGCCTGCCGACGACGTCCATCTCGCCGATGCGCACAGCGTACCGGCGCTCGATGTCGACCAGCAATTCGGTGGCACTAAGCGAGTCGACATAACCGCTATCGAGCAGATGGGCGCGGACATCCAGACTCTCGGGCGGGATGTGGTCGCGCGAGATGCGCGACACCGTCGCCCGCAAGAAGTCCAGTACAGTGCCTGAGCCCGGCGCCTCCGCCCCGGTAGGTGACGCGGTCCCAAAATCGGACTTGGCAGGACTCTTTTTGCTGGAGAACCACATTTTGAGTGAGCCGACCGGACAAATGATGCTCTGTTTGCTATCGTCCCGTCAACCGTCGCCAACAAGCCAGCGGGCTCGGGCTATGGTCCGGAGGCTCCCATGAACGACTCCCAATCGCCGCTTGTCGTCGCGACGGCGCCCGGCGGCAGCCCGCCATCCTACGAAACTGGTGCCCTTCGGCTGGCGCTCGGCCTTACGCCCGGAAAACCGTTCAACCTTGGATCCCTGCTCTCCGATCGGCTGTGCGAGCAGGGCCACGGTGGCCGCCTGGCCCTTGTTTGGGAGAACCAC
>PMJE01000437.1 GCA_003157315.1 Myxococcales bacterium
GTAAGAGGCTCTTACCAACCTCCCCTTTGGTCGCGGTGTGATCTGCGCGCTCCTTATCCTGAAATTGCTGGCCCTGCCGCTCGCCGGCCCTTCGGCTGAGGCGGCTGTGTCGCCTGAGCCCGCGCCCGTGGCGGCCGCGGACGCGCCGTCGCCCAGCCCCGCGCCGGTGCCTGCCGAGCCCAGCCCGGTGCCGACACCCGCCGAGCCCAGCCCGGCGGCGGCCGCTCCTCTGTCGCCGTCGCCCAGCAAGGCGTCTTCGGAGCTGGCCACCGACCGTGGACAGATCCCAGACGAGCTGGCGGGGGCAGGCTACGTGCCGGGGTATCGCATGTACCAAGGTTTGACCCTGTCGCCGCTTTCGCCGCGAGTTGGCGGGGCTGCCGGTGGCATCACGCCAGGATTTTCCGCGCCCATGCCGTTCGGACAGTGGACTCTCCGCTACTCCGGCTTCATGAGTGCCAGTTTCCAATCCAGCATCGGTCAGCGCCAATGCGTTGAACCGGGACAGAGCGCGACGGTCATCCACGTGCCACCGCAGACGCTCGACGAATACGCGTCGTTCCTGGGGACCAACACCATGCCCGGGCAATGGGTAGGGATGAATTTCGCCTACGGCAATGGCGTAGTCAGCGCCAACGTGAGCCTGAATACCTGGAACCCCACTGCGCCCACCACGTACTACCAAATCGGCAGCCAGCTCTTTCTCATGAACGCCTTTCTCGAATTCAACATTCCGCAGATTGGTCCCCTGCGGCCGCGCGTCTTGGCTGGCTACTTCGGTTCCTACTACGGAAGCCTGGCCGAGTACTCGCTGGGCATGTACACCAACCCGCTGGTGGGAGCGGCCCGTGGGGTCGGCGAGCTCATCAGCATAGAGTATCGCCTGCGACCAACCCTGACCCTGTTTGTGGAGCATGGGATTATGGGCAATCGCAACGGCAATGCGCCGGCCAACCTGGTTCCCACTAGCTGGAACGGCGCGACCAGCCCCACTTTCCCGTCCTCCTGGATACACCACGCGCACGTGATACTGCGCTGGACTGGTGAAACCGAGGTCCGAACCGGGTTGCACTACCTCTATAACTGGTCCCAGGACGACCGCGCCCAGCAGGCGGCCGACAACCTCACGACCAGCGAGATCCACGAGGACTACATCAAGGACGGCAGTCTCACTGTGCTCGGTTGGGACGCGACCGTGCGCAACGCCGCCTGGGGCTATTTCGGGGCGGGGGCTTCGTATATCCGGGGCGAGAATGCCTTCCCTTTGAAGGGGCTAAATACCTTTGGCGGCGAGGGCAACAATTTGACTGACCGCTGGTGGGGTCCGGCCAGCCACGGCAATGGCAAGCTTTTTGCTCTGGGTTTCAATTACAACGCCAGCTTGGGCCGCATGTTGCGACCATCGTACTCATCCGACGCCCCTGACGTGGCAATCAACGCAGGCTTGGTCATGGCCTATACCCTGACCAATACGTTGACCGCCGAGGGCACGGGTCCCGCCACGGGACCGCCCGTCGCGCCCAGCCCTTTGTCCGCGGATGTCGACCTCTTCAACCATCGCTTGCGCTACAAGTTTGCGCTCGAATCCGTCTACACCTTCCGCTCTTGGGTGGGCGTGGCCTTGCGCGCCGACTGCGTGGTGCCCAATTCCAAGGAGGCGGGTGAGACTTTCTGGGTGCTGGCACCGCGGCTGGTGTTTCGCACCAACTGGGTCACGCACGAGACAATTTCGATCATCTACGGCAAGTGGTTCTATGGCCCGAAGAGCCACCCGGAGGCGAGCTCCATCATCTCGGAAGACGGGCGCCTCGATGATCAGTTGATCGCCTTCAACGTGAACATGTGGTGGTAACCATGGATGACAGGTTCAACATCCGCGTTTCTCGCGCGCTCGTGATTGTGGCAACGGCGATGGTGGCGCTGGTTCGCGTGGGCCCGGCCCACGGTCAAGGGGCCGTGACCCCAACGCCCGATGCTTCGCAAGGGTTGCGCTTCGACCCTTCGCTCAGTCTGGATCCCACCCTGCCCCAGGTGGGTGCAATGCCCGGGGGACTGACCCCAGCGTTTGGACAGCGCTCACTCAGCGAGGGTGAATGGCGATTTGATTTTCACGGCTACCTCCTGGCGCCCCTGAACGCCGGAATCAACAGTCGGCCCAACCCTGGTTTCAACTACAATCCGAATCTGCCCCAGCCGCAACCCGGGCAGAGCAAGACAGTGCTGCACTCGCCCCCGGTGGTTCCCGACGACCTGGAAACCTTCTCCCATACCGGAGTGGTGCCCACGACCTACGTCCAACTCAACTTTTCTGAAGGCAACAGCATTGTGACCGGGAACGTCAGCATCCTGGCCAAGCAGGCCAACGTGTCTGAGAGCTTTCTCGAACCGGCCGACCAGCTAGGCATCACGGACGTCTTTCTCAGCGTGCTGCCTCCCTTGGGCGAACGGGTTCACATGCAAGTCCTGCTGGGCGCCTATACCCTTCGCTATGGCACCACCGGCGAGTACGACGAGGGCCGCTACGGCACGCCACTTATCGCGCGCATAACTGGCGTGGGCGAGCATGTGGCGCTGAAGACTGGGTGGCACAAGTATACCTTTGTGCTCGAAGAAGGCGTGCATGGCCAGACCAACGCCGCCTCGTCCAGCATCACACCGGATGTGTCGAACAACTTCGCAGACTCGGGCTCGGGCAGCACCTTTGTGGCCCATGTGCACGGGGGCGTTGGCTACAGCCATCAGGGGACGAGTGTAATGGTCGGGGGACATTTCATGCGCGCCTTCAGTCAAGACGACCGGGACGGGACCTCGGCCCCTGACGGACGCATCGATGTGTACGCAGGGGACGTGCGGCTGAACCTGGGGCGCTTTGGCCATTTCTACGGGGCGCTGTCGTACACCGATGCGCTGCAGGCGCGAACCGTGAGCCGGATCATCAGCGTGCTCAACACCCAGGGAGGCAAGGGTCTCATGGACAACTATCTCGGCGCGCAGAGTGGCGGCACCGGTACGCTGCTCACTGTGGGTGGACAGTACGATCTCAGCATCGGCCGGCTGGTCAGCTATCCGGTTCCGTTCTCAGGCGATGGTCCGGATCTGTTCGTCAGCCTGTTCGGCATGCAGACTCACGTGTCAAGCACGGACAAGATTGGCGACCCCAAGACCGGCCTGCCGTACGACGGAGTCACCAAGCGCAAGTTCGGCGTCGAGGCCACCTACAGCCTGCTTTCCTGGCTGGCGGCTTCGGCGCGCTTTGACCGTGTGGATCCGGACGTAGACGACACGCGCTTTAGTTTCTCGGTAATTTCGCCCAGGATCATTTTCCATACTGGCTGGCAATCGACTGATCAGCTCGTGTTGCAGTATTCCCACTGGTTCAACGGCGGCCTCACCACGGTGCGGGTGGGAGATCCGCCAGCCGAGGACATTACCGTGATTCCGGACGGCGACATGCTTTCGCTGTCCGCGCGCATGTGGTGGTGAGGCGCATGACCCGGGGAAAGGCATATCGAGGCGAGCTGCTGCAGCACGGGCTGCTGGCCGGGCTTTGCACCCTGGCGGCCTGCATACCCAATGCCGGTAGTCAGGCGCCGGTCGCACAGACGGGGTTTTGTGTCAAGCCACCTGAGACTTGCACGCCCGATCCAATGCCACCGAAGACCGTGGACTGCACCGCGGCCGAGGCTGGGCTGGAGTTCGCTCCAACGGAACTGACGATAGCTGACTTCGACTCGCCGACCAACCCGAACGTCGGCGAATTCATGTACTCGTACACGGATGCGACTGCCCAAATCTATACCAACCTTGACGATGGGACACAGGTGCCAGTCGGGTACGCACCCTCTGCGAGGACCGCCAACGTGTGCACAACGGACACCAACAATCACGTTCTGCACGTCACGGGTGGCCACGAACAGCCCGGGTCCGGCGACGCCGGGCGAATCGTAACAGGGGCGCCATTCCTCGGCTGGGGAGGCGGACTGGGCGTGTCCTTGGTGCATCTCACAACCGACAGGCAGCTCTGCTTTGGCAGCGACGGCAAGCCTAAGCCTGAGTCTGCGCGATCTTCCTACTGCCAACCCGACAGCGCCGGAACTTCTGCCTACAAGATCGCTCTCAACCTGAGTGACTGGGATGGTGTGGCAGTATGGGCTCGGCGCGGCCCTGACAGCCAGCCGCTTCTGCGCGTGCTGGTTGGCAATAAGTACGTTGACGAAGACATCAGCTTTCTTATGTACCGAGACGAACCGTACAGGACGCGCTACTGTGAGCGCGTCCTCGAGTGCGCTTGCACCAATGGGAAGCCATGCCTCCAGTGGGACACAGTACCATCGGGAATGCAGAGCGGCCTATACTGCGGGGATCCGGCAACTGACCCTCAGCCCAAGGCCATTTCCAGCCTCGGCGTGACTGCCACCAATAGTTGCGGCCGGACCAGGTGCAACGACGATTATCCCGCTTTCGGGGTGCAGGACGCAGCATTCGTGCACCGCCCCTGTACTCCTTATGCCTTCCGGAGTGGCGGGCAAAGCAGCTACTGCTGGGATCCCGATCCCAATCATCCCTATCCACCTAGCGGCCTCCCCGATTCACCGCCGGCCGAGTCGGATCAGCAATGCGGGGATTACTGGACGTTCCCGCTTGAGCTAACGACCGAGTGGCAACTCTTTCTGGTCCCATTTACCACCATGTACCAGCAAGGCTGGGCGAAGCGCTGGCCCTTCTTCGATATTTCGTCAGTGTCGGTGGTGAGACTGACCTGGGATGCTGGCTGGGTCGACTATTGGATAGACAATTTTCGCTTTTACAGGGTGCGGCGCTAGCGATGCCTCGCCGCAATCCGCTACAAGCGAGCGTGAATGAAAGGAGCTGACTCATGAAGAAGACGGCTACGAATGTGCGACGGTACCTCATCATTTCAAGCATGCTGACCTTGGTTGTCTCTGCGGCAGGCTGTGGATCCGGCGGCGGGGAACGGCCTGGGTCCAACGGGGGCACGGCCGGAACTCCGGACACGACTGCGAGCGGGGGAGTGGTCGGGAGCGGGGGAACTACGGTGAACCCGGTGACTTCAGGCGGTGCGACGGGCACAGGCGGGGCCTCGACTGTCCCCACGCTGGCGTGTACGCCAGGGTTTCAGCCCGCTGCGCCGCTGATTACCGATTTTTCGGCAACCACATGGAACGGGACTACGGGCAAGTTTGGAACAACCGGCAACGTGACCGGATCGCTCTTTACCTATTCGAGCACCGGCAGCACAATGCAGTCGATGATTGACAACAATGCTGAGAACCTGGTGCTGTATGGCAGCGTGGTGGCGCCGGGCGGCTATGCTGGCGGCGGCCTGTCGTTTGATCAGTGCATAAATACCTCAGTCTACACCGGGGTCCAGTTCACCTTGGGTGGAACCACCTCGGGTTGTACTCTCAAGCTCCAGGTCCAGACCTTCGATGAGAAACCCGTCGATCAGGGGGGTGGATGCGCGGCCAGTTGCTACGTGCTCCCAAGCGTGACGCTGACAAGCATCGCTAGTCCATCTACCCCAACTACCGTCCACTTTTCGGATTTGACCGGCGGTCTACCAGCCACTGCGGCTGGCATCGAAAAGGAGATCATTGGGCTACAGTGGCAGTTCGAGTCTCCGCCGCCGGTGGGCGACGGGGGCCAGCCAAACTGCACGGGCATCAGCCTGACCATCGACAGCGTTTCATTTGTCAGCATCTGATGCGCGCATGATCGCGCTGGCACCTGGGTTCACGGTGCCAGCGCAGTGATGAACGCTATGGCCGACAGACGAACAGCGTGGCGGAGAGTGGCGGCAGGCGGTACTCGATCTGCTCGTCCTTGACTGCAATCGCGGGCATCGGGCGCACGGTTGGCTCGCTGCCGTCCAGCACGAAGACGTTGGCTGACTTGCAGTTTGCGCCCGCGATGTGGATCTTGCCGGCGAACGCCGTGTGCAGCTCCTTGTTGATGACAATCAGGGAAAGGGCTTTGCTGGAATCCAGGGCCGCGTAGATGGAGGCCTTGGCATTGTCGGTGGTGGCGGCGAGCGCGGTGTCGCCAAAGTGTCCGTTCTTGCCGTCGTAGTTGCGATACAGGCGGTAGGCGGCCTGGGTATAGGGCGGCAGAACCGTGTTCCCGGCGCCGTCTCCCCAATAGTTGGCCAGGTACATTCCCTCGCGCCCGAAGATTCCCAGCAGATCCACCTGGGCCAGTCCGCCCGAGATATGCTCGCCCGCCCCGAAGTTGTATTCCGTCATGGCCAGCTTGGTGCCCGGGTATCGCTCGGCAATGCGTTCGAGTAGCCAGGGGATGAGACGCAGGGACTTGCCCTGGGCGGCACCGATCCCGGTCTTGCCAAGGTAGTCGGGATCCCAAAGACTGCGCGGCGCCTGCAGACGCGCAGCGATGGTCTTGGGCGACACGTCCTTCTCGGTGATGCGCTTGCTGCCCCGTTCCTCCGGGTACCAATGGACATCCAGGGCATGGACCAGACGCTTTCCGTGCTTGGCCTCCAGTTTGTGCAGCGAAGCCAAGAAGTAGTCCAGATAGGTGTCGTACTTCTTGTTCCATTCGGTCGCGTCGGGAGCACCCTCCAGGGTCATGAACTCGCTCCAGCCATACATGACACCCCCGAGCACAAACGCGCTCGGATCCACAGCCAGGATGGCGTCGGCAGTCGCCTCGCTGCGCTCGATCATTTCGCGATAGGTGGTTTTCTCAGGATGGACGCGCGGATGGGTGCCGGGCCAAAGCGCGGGTTCATTGTCGAGCGAGTAGAAGCGGGCGCCGCCCTGCTGCGCCCTGCCCAGCTTGCTCACCAGCAGGTTGACGAACTCGTCTTCATAGACTTTTCCGTCGGAGAGATCGGGCGAGAGGCTGAAAGGTCCAGACTTCTTGGGATAGGAGCGCACCCAGCGCGGGCTGGGCGCCTTCTCATTCTCGGCCACTGAGCCATTCTTGTCCGCAGTGACATAGTCGACCAGCGGGATAGTCACGATTGATTCCATTCCCGCGGCGTGGTTGTCCGACACGAAATCCAGGAACTGCGCACCCGGGGCGCTGCAATTGCGATAGCCCATCGCCGTGCAGGCCCACTCGTCGCTGGAATGCTGGTAGTCGTTGCCCGCGTTGGAAGCGTTGATCTCCCAGTTGTAGGCGGTCTGCCGGTTGCCACCCATGCGTCGAACCGTGGCGCCGAAGCCTTCGTTCTTCTGCGAGTTGATGCCGTACACATACGGGCTGATGGTGCGAATGACGAGCTTGGGCTTGACCTCGAAACCCAGCTCGCCGCCCTCTATGGGAGGGCCGGCCAGGGCTGCCTGATCGCGCTCGGCCGCCAGCGCCGCGTTGGCCTTTTCCCGACGGCGGTCAGCGGTGCGGGTGCTGGGCAACTGGCTCAACGCTACTCGCTTGCCGAAATCCTCGAGAGTGACGCCGCCGATGTCGATGGTTTCCGGATCGTAGCCGAGGTGGAAATTCATGTGCGCCTCGCCGGCCGCGTAGGCCGCCACAGATTGGAAGCGGACTTGCACTTTGGTCCACTCCGCCGGGGCCTGGACCGGGTATTCCACTGACTTGGTGTAGGGCGGCTTCCCTAGCTCGAACACCAAGGACGTNNTGGACCGCATACTCGAGGCCGGAGCCTTGCTTGACCCGCAGCCGGGTTGCCTCGCCGAACGGCTGCTGGTGCACGGAAACCCGGCTGACTTCGACCTTCTGGACTTCGCCCTGCAGGGTAAAGTCGCGCGTGTCGCGACCCCCGAGCAGGTCGACCCGAGGCACGTTGGCGATGCGCGCGTTGGCGGCCTCCAGCAGCAGCGAGGCCTGCGGCGTATCGGAGCCCGGCGAGGAAGAAGGAGCTGCGGTCCGCTTGATGCACCCGCCGAGCATCAGACCGAGCAGCGCACAGCGACAGAGGATCTGCGTGGACATTGGGGCGAGCCTAACGGGTCACTGCTATTTCGGAAAGGGCTTTTACCTTGGGAACGGCCTTGTCTTCCCCGCACTCGGAAAGTAGGCTCTGCCGCCGTGGAGAAGCAAACCGGTCGTCGGCAACTTGTCCTAGCCTGAGCCACCATGCGCGAACGTCACGAATCCATGCTAGGAAAGGGCGACAACCAGGCCATCCGTGAGGTCAACCGGTCGATCATCCTGGATCTGGTCCGTCGGGCGGGACGGGTTTCGCGCACAGAACTGGCCCGCCGTTCGAAGCTGACCAAGCCCACGGTTTCGACTATCATCGACGAGTTCATCGACGACGGCACTGTACGCGAGGTCGGCCTGGGCGAGTCACTCTCGGGTGGGGGCCGTCCGGCGCGCCTGCTCGAATTCAACGATGCCTCCGCGGCCTACCTGGGCATCCATTTCGGTGTGCGCGCCACCAGGGTCGCGGTGGCTGATGCTCGCGGCATCATCCGGGTGGTGCGCGGGCGTCCGTCGCTGCGAAATGCAGCGGCGCGGGCGAGCAAGGTGGTGCGCTCGGCAGTGACCGAGGCCTTGCAGGCGGCCAAGATCCCTTGGGCGCGGGTGGCGGCGGCAGGCGCGACCGTGCCTGGCCTGGTCGACCAGGAAACCGGAGTGTGCGTGCTGGCGCCCAACCTGGCCTGGCAGGATGTGCCGTTGCGCGAGTCCCTGCAGGACGAACTGCGGGTCCCAGTGGTGGTCAACAACATCACGCAAGCATCTGCGGTGGCCGAGGGGCGGGTGGGCGCGGCGCGCGGCGTGCGTTCCTATGTGTGGCT
>PMJE01000578.1 GCA_003157315.1 Myxococcales bacterium
GACATCCTACGAGATCGAGCTGACGCTCACCGATCCCGACGGCGGCTCCACGACGCAAACCACGACGGTCGCGACGCGCCCGATTCCCCAGGCGGCAGCGACTGCAACGACCAAGGCGGTCACGCCTACCAATTTCAGCACGACGCTCGCGGGCGCCGCACCTGGCGACATCTTGCTCATGGCGGCCGGCAACTACCCCGCCTTCACCGTGAGCCGCAGTGGCACCGAGGGGCAGCCGATCGTGCTGCGCGGGACATCGGTCGATGGCGTCGTGATCCAGGGGCGGGTGACGATGGATGATCAGAACTACGTTTACCTTGAGAACGTGACCGTGCAGGGCGAGGTGCGGATGCACGGCGCCTCCAGTATGGTGGTGCGCGGTTGCCACATTCAAAGCACCGGCGAGGGGATCGACTTCGAAATCGGAAACGCGGTTCCGCGCAACAACTACATCGTCGACAACGACGTGGTGGGGGCCGCAGTTTGGGTCGACAGTCAGCTCAGCAGCGACGGCTTCAATGGCGGCGAGGGCATCCAGTTCACCGGGTCGGGGCACGTGGTCTGCTTCAACCACGTGAAGGGCTTCCGTGACGACATCTCGCTCATGGAATACGACGAGGCCTACGAGCAGGTTTCAATCGACATCTGCAACAACGACATCGAGGAGGCGACCGACGACGCCGTGGAAGCCGACTCGGCCATGGGCAATGTCCGCGTGGTGCGCAACCGGGTACGAAACTGTTTCGACGGCATGAGCTCACAGCCCGACCTAGGCGGCCCGACCTACTACATCCAGAACGTCATGTACAACGTCCTGTACAGCCCCTTCAAATTCCACAATGGCACAGTGGGCGACGTGGTGTTGCACAATACGGTGGTCAAGTGCGGCGACGCCTTTGGCTGCTACGCGGGCGCGATTTGGAGCCGGGCGTATTTCCGCAACAACCTCTTCATCGGCGGCATAGGCGGCGGAACCTACGGCGGGTACGGCAACGGCAGCGGGAGCGTACTCGACCTGGCTGACGCCGACGCCACCTGCTCCTTTGATTACGACGGGCTCGGGTCGATCGGGACCAACACCTTCGCAGGAAAGATCGGCGCCACCCGGTTCACCAGCCTGGCGAGCCTGAAGGCCAACACCACTGAAGTCCACGCGGTGCAGGTCGACATGAGCGTGTTCGCCGACACGGTGCCGTTTCCTTCGAACCCCTATCCTCCCAAGCCAGTGGTGGATCTGCGGCTGGCCGCGGGGAGCGCCGCGATCGACAAGGGGGTGGTGCTGGTTGGTCTCAACGAGGGCTTCTCGGGCGCGGCGCCTGACCTCGGCGCCTATGAGCTGGGGGCAACGCCTCCGGTCTATGGTCCGCGGACGGCCGGGACAGGGGGAAGCGGCGGTACCAGCGGAGTGGGCGGCACCAGCGGCAGCAGCGGCGGTACCAGCGGAGTGGGCGGCACCAGCGGAGGCAGTGGTGGTACCGGCGGAGTGGGTGGCACGAGCGGGGCCAGCGGGGGCGCAAGCGGCAGCGCCGGGAATGGCGGGCAGGCCGCCACGGGCGGAGACGTCGCCGCTACGGGAGGAAACGCTGCGAACACTGGGAGTGCTTCGCCCGATGGGGGTGCGACGACGGGTCAGGCGAAGGGCGGCGGATGCGGCTGCTCACAGAACGGCGGGGGCGGCGGGGCCGCGTCGCTCGCGCTCATTGTCCTGATGCTGGCAGTCCGCTGGGCCAGGCGCGCCCGGCCGGGCACAGCTCCCGACTGGGGTGCAGCTCAATGCGATTATTCTCCTGTGGTTGATCCGGCGAAATGGCCGGCCCACCAGCGCGCAACACCTGGCCGCGGCCGCTCAGCCTAGGCGAAGCGAGCCACACTGGAGACGCGATGGCCGGTGCGCCAGATCTCGTCGACCATGGCAGCCTTCTCTTGATCTACGCGCACCACGGCCACGCGCTGCTTTTCCTGTTCGAATGCCGTCACGCTGACCACGCGTACCCCGTGCCTGCGCGCCAGGTCCGTGACAAAGGTGAACACGTCTTCTTCGGCGCCCGCGTCGAAAGTGATACGCGCACCCGGCACGCCCGCGCCCAAAGCGGCCAACAGGGCGCGACAGATGTCAGACCCGGCGATGATGCCCACCAGCCGTCCCGCTGAGACCACAGGCAAGGCGTTGATGTTGCGATCGATGAGCAGGCGGGCAGCGCCCTCCAGCGGCGTCTCGGGCGCCACAGTGACAGGCTCGGTCATCATGAAGTGGCGGACCGGCCGCGCCAGTTCTTCGGCGATCGGGCCAAGCAACGAGAACGGGTTGAGGTCCGGAGGACAGGCTCGGATAAGATCGCTCCTGGTGACCAGGCCGGCCAGTCTGTCGTCGTCGAGCACGGGAACCTGTTTGATGCGCAGGCGGGACATGAGCGCGGCCACGCGGGAGATCCTGTCGTTGACCCCCACTGCGACGACATCGCGGCTCATCCACTGGCCGACCAGCATTGCCCCATGATGCGTGCTTCACGCGCTTACGCAAGGATTCCGGCTGGTGGCGCCGTGCTTCCAAAGGTGCGGCACGAGCAAACGCAGCGTTTGACACCGTCTCTCTACCGACCGTACCATGCTGCAATGGGGTTTCGACTGACGGGTATCGTTATTGCCGTTGCTTTGCTTCTCCCGGCGGGTGTCCTGGCGCAGACAAAGACGCCGGGTGGGGTGGTCCAGACCAAGGAAAAGGCAGAAGCCAAGGCGCACTACGATCAGGGCACGGTCCATTTCAACCTGGACGAGTGGCCGCAGGCCATCGAGGATTTCAAGGCCGCCTATCGCCTGTTTCCCGACGCAATCTTCCTCTACAACATTGCCCAGTGCCACCGGAAGATGGGCGATGCAGCCGAGGCGCTGAGCTTCTACAAGAAGTACCTGCGCGAACGGCCGGATGCGCCGAACCGAGCCGAGGTGGAAAAACGCATCGATGAGCTGGAGGCTACCCAGGCCGCACAAGCCAAGTCACGCGAAGCTCCTCCGGCTGGTTTGACTCCGCCGAATCTCCCCGGACCGACGCCCGCTGCCGCTGTGCCGAGTGGACCGTCCCCTGCCCCTGCGCCAGTACCCATGCCGACCGAGCCCGCTACCGCGCCGTCGGCCCAGCCGACGCCACCCGCCCTGGGCAACGCGGCCCCGCCGGTTCCCGCGAACGCCGACTCCACACCGCCCGGTGCCGATGTCACGACCTCAACCCCTGCCCCAGTTGCGACGGCGTCGAGTAGCATCTTTCGCAAATGGTGGTTCTGGACGGGTGTGGGGGTGGTGGTTGCAGCCGCGGCAGTCATCACCGCCGTCGAATTCTCCCATTCTAGCTCGCCCAGCCACTACCAGGGCGACATGAATCCCCCTGTACTTTCGGTGCCCTAATGACCAATAGACGAACTTCTCCTCTGCTTTTGCTCGCGGGCTTTGCCGCACTTGGCGCTGCCTGCACCAGTACCCAACCCGTCACTGAGATCATCCTGGAGATCGGTACCAACATCCCGGTCCCCAGCGAGATGGACGGCTTGTCCATCACGATCTCCACTGAGGCACATCCCAACTTCTTCAGCAAGACGTACAGCCTTGTCGCTGGCCCAGACCAGGTCACATTGCCCAGCCGTATGACCCTGGCCCCTTCAAGCACAGGGGAAACAATCACGGTGAAGGTGGATGGCCTGCTCCAGACCGCGCTCATAGTGTCCCGCACGGCCATCGCCACCTTCGTGCAAGACAAGTCCATGCTCCTGCGCATCAACCTGCTCCGGGAGTGCGCGGGGACGGCCTGTCCCAATACCCAGACGTGCGTGAGCGGCGGTCAATGCAGCGATGCAACTACCACCCTAACTCCCTTTGACCCCAGCAAGTCTCCCGACCGGGACGCCGGCGCTCCCTCTGCTGGCAAGGATGGGCCGTCGGCGGACGGCCTGCCCGGGGCAGGGGGCGATGGGCCGCCCAACCTGACGGATGCGGCCAGCGACCTCGGCGTTGACAGGCTGCCGAACCTGACGGACGCGGCCAGCGATCTTGGCGCCGATGGGCTGCTGCCTACTCCCTCGGATGGTGCGAGCGACGGGCAGTCGACGGATGCTCTACCGGGAGCGGGGAGCGATGGGCCGCTCAATCTAGCGGACGCGGCCGACGGCGCCAAAGCCGATGTGCCGGTAGCCAGCGACGGCTCCGTGCCAGATGCACCAGCCAACAAGCCCAACGGCGCGGGGTGCAGCTCGATGGCCGAATGCCAGTCGGGCTTCTGCGTGGACGGCTTCTGCTGCAACAGCGACTGTTCCGGGAACTGCATGTCTTGCAAGGTTGCCGGCAATGCCGGGACCTGCTCGCTGGTCCCGCTCAACAGTTCCTCCGACGGAGATTGCCCGGACGACGGCGCGCAAACCTGTGGCCGGAACGGCAAGTGCGACGGCGCGGGCGGGTGCATGCTCTATTCAAGCGGCGTCAGCTGCTCGGCCGAAACCTGCCCAGCCGGATCCTCGACCCACACCCGGCCGGGATTGTGCGACGGCCATGGCGTGTGCTCCGCGGGCCAGCTGCTCGACTGTGCTCCTTTCATGTGCAATTCGGTCACTAACGCCTGCTACGCGAACTGCTCGACCGGCGGCTCGGAATGCAAGCCGCCGGGCCAGTGCACAAACGGGTCATGCGGCAAAAAGAGCAACGGCCAGACCTGCGTCTTGCCTTCAGAGTGCACATCGAACTTCTGTGAGCAGGGAGTGTGCTGTGGCGGCGCTTGCCAGGGCTTGTGCACGTCCTGCGCGGTGGACGGCTCGCTCGGAACTTGTTCGGCCGTGAAGGCCGGCAAACCTGACCCCAACGGCGGCTGTGCGGACAAGGGCGTGGCGAGCTGCGGAACCGACGGCTTGTGCGACGGCAGCGGCGCCTGCCAAAACTATGCGGCTGGGCTCCAGTGCCAGGCCACTTGTGATCCCACGGGCACCAAATTCTCCACCTTCACCTGCAATGGCTCGGGAGCATGTGGCCTGTCCAACGCACAGCCTTGCGGGCCCTATCACTGCGATGCCAGCGGCTGCAAGAAGTCCTGCACCGTCCCGACTGACTGTGCCTCGGGCTACCTCTGTTCCCCCAGCGGAACCTGCGTAATGCCCACAACCGAAGACTGCACGAACGGCATTGATGACGATGGCAACGGCCTGGTGGATTGCGCTGATCCGGCCTGCAACGCGGGCTACATGTGCGTGCCCCAGTTGCCAAGCGGTTTCACCGGCCCCGGGGAGGTCTATGACGGACCCGGCCCGTCCCCGCCATGCGACCCGCTCTACACGACAGACTACCTCAACGGGTTCGCGACGCCACAATGCCCAGTCTCCTGCACCGCGTGCACATGCGGCTCTCCCGCAAACGTCACATGCGGAAGCCCTGGCATAGCGAGCGGGACAGGGCTTTGCCAGAAACCCTACACGCCTGTGGCACCCGGCGTGTGCACGGCTGTTACTGTTACCACGGGCATGGAGTTCGCCACGATGGCCGGTGAAGCCAGCGGTGGTTCGTGCGCGACAGTTGGCGGGACCGTCACCCCGATCACCGGGAACACGGGTCACCTCTGTCAGGCCAATGCAACCGGAGGTAAAGGCTGCCCCAGCGGCTATGTCTGTTGGCCCAAACCGCAGTCGCCCTTCCCTCCCCAAGCCTGCGTCTTCGCCACCGGCGACCTGAGCTGCCCGAGCACCGGCTACACAGTCAAGCGAAACTACTACAAGACCCAAGATGTGAGCGACACCCGCGCCTGCTCTGCTTGCCCGGCCTGTGGCGTCCCCTCTGGGGGGGCGTGCTCCGCAACCCTTGGCATGTGGACGAAGCCATCACTCGGAACCGCGACCTGCGTCGATCGCACCACCTCGTACACCGTTCCCTCGACCTGTCAGGCATTTCCTGCCAACATCGGGGCCATAATGTTTTCGAACAAAGGCTACACCGGTGGCTCCTGTGCTCCAACCGGCCAAGCGACCGCCACCGGCACATGCACTCCGTCGGGCGCTGCGACTACCGCCTGCTGTACGCCGTAGCCATAGAACGGCCGGCGACCAGCTCGATCTCGCACAGCCATTCGGGCCGGCAGATGTCCGCCACCACGATCGCGGTAGGGGCGGTCGCGGGCAGGCCCGCGGCCTGGGCAGCCCTGCGGAACTCCGGCAGCAGCCGCGCCTGCTTGAGGTAGGCGGTCACGCTCACTGCGTCTGCCAAGCCCAGCCCAGCGGGCGCCAGCACGCCGGCCGCGTTGGCGAGCATACAGCGCAACTGGCCCTTCGCATCGCCACGGGCCACGATGCGACCCTGCTGATCGATGCTGGCGGTTCCCGATACAAATACGAGTTCGTGCCCGGCTTCGCGCAAGAGCGACCCGCGGGCGAACAATGAGCCGTAGGCACTTGCCTCACCCATGGGCGCGGCGTTCATCGCTTCGATGGTGGCTTCCCCGCCGCTACCCACGGCGTACAGGTCCATGGCCAATGGGCTGTCGGAATCGACCAGGGCGGCCTCGATTCCAGTGCTGGCGGGAAAGCGGAGCAAGCCGGCGTTCTGGAAAAATCGCCGGCGGCCTTGGTTGAAGTCCGCATAGTCGCGCTCGAGCTCCCGCAAGTAGATCCAAGTCCGCACCACATCGTGGAAAGACAAGCCACGATCGCTGAGCGCATGCGACGCGAGGGCGAAAAGATCGTAGGCAAGATCAGTCAACGTAGCGTTAGCGCTCAAACGCGGCACGAGCGACAGCATGCGCAGGTGGCGGGCGCCGGCGCGCAACACCGTGGTGCACAGTGGCCCAGGCAGGGCTCCCTTCCACACCACGCTGCAACGCTCGGAACGCGGCCGCGAGACCTGAAGCTGCATCTCACAGAAGCGGCGGCCCGCGGCCGGCGGCTGGATCAGAAAAGACAGCGGCAGGCGTTCGGCGTCGGGTTGGTTCCAGACCTCAGCCAGCTCGTGGCGCACGCACCAGGAAGGCTGCGCCCGCAAGTGGACCCAGCCAGCCGCCACGTCCGCGGGAACGACTCCCAGGGTACGCAGGCCCTGCAGAGCGTTTGCCGCCACGGATCGGAACTGGGCGCGATCGTCCTGGGCGGCCGGCGCAGGAATTGCGTGGACAAATAGATCGCTGGCATCTACCCCGTCAATTTGGGCAATCTGGAAGGGCGCCTCTGGGCGCCCGGTGCGCAAGCCCGCCATGGCCGCGCAGTGTAGCAGTTCACCCGGCTACAAGTAGCGCAGACCATCGACCACGCGCAGCCGGGCGGCGCGCATGGCTGGGTAGAGGGTAGCTACGAAGCAGATAAGCTGGGTGCTCGCCGCTACCAGCAGGATCTCGCGTACCGAGATCTGCACTGGCAGGCGCGCGATCAAGTACACCTTGGGGTCGAGCGGATAGCCGTAGAGCGCGGCCAGCCCGCAGATGGCCAGGCCGTACAGGATGCCGAGGCCGGTGCCCGCGAAGCCCACGAACGTGCCTGCGGCCAGAAAGACCCGCAGCAGCGTAGCAGCGCGCGCGCCCATCGAGCTGAGGATTGCGATCTCGCGCACTTTGGAGAGCACGATGAGCATGAGCGAGGCGATGATGTTAAAGGCAGCCACCACGATGATGAAGAAGAGCAGCATGGCAATCACCAGCTTCTGCATGGACAGCGCTGCGAAGAGATTGCGATTGAGTGTCTTCCAGTCGATCACGCGCGCCTCGGGGCCCAGCCGGCGTTCCACTTCGGGCTCGATGCGGACCGCCTCCATGGGATCGGCAAAGCGCAGCTCAACTCCGAAAATCGACTGGCGCGCGTTGCCCATGCGGCGCGCGTCCTCCAAGTTGATATAGGCCAGGCGCGCGTCGTATTCGTGAAAGCCCAGCGAGGAGATGCCGACCACGCGGAAGGTGTAGGCGCTGGGCGCCGAATCGATCCCTCCGGAGAAAGGCACCAGCACCTGCAGACATTCGCCAACGTGACTGTGCAGGCGGCGGGCCAGCTCGCTGCCCAGAATGATCCGCCCCACTGGATCGGCAGCGGCCGGGTCGGGCGAAGGCTGCTCCTCCGCGCAATGGGCCGGCCGTCCCAGGTCAGCGAGAGAGCCCGCCACCATGATCCGGCGCAGCTCGGGCGCACCGTCGGACAGGTCGACACCCTTCAGATTGGCGCCGACCTTGCCAATCATGACTTCCCCGGCGGTGAAGCTGAAGGTGGACATGCGCTCCAGCCCAGGCAAGCCCGCCAGGGTCTTCTTGATGACCTGCGCGTCCCGCTCAGCTTCGGCCATGTCTCGTTCCAGGCCATAGGAAGTCACAATAAGGTGCGCGTTCACCGCCAGGACCTTGTCCTGAAACTCGNNGAACAAGAGCATGGCCAGGGCCGCCACCAGGGTGAAGACCACAGCCGCGGTTTCCAAGCCGCGCACGCGGCCGTGGGACACTGCCAGCATGCCGAGGCCCGCTGCAACTCCCGCCACTGCGATGTACAGCCCAACTCGAATGGCTCGCGAGGGCGATGTGCGCTGCAGATAGCGCACGGCCACAAAACGCTCGAAGCGGTATGCAAAGAAGAAAAGGACGATCCCAGCCAGGACGACGAGCCCGACCCCGATAGGGCCGAGCAGAGAAGCCGATTCGCCGAGGAGCCTGGTCACGTGGGACATGTGCCCCGCAAGCTACGGGACGAAGAGCGCTTGGTCAAACCCGAGCACGCAGCGCGTGCACGCGAATTCCGGCGGCTGGTCGGGCACCCTGAGACCTTCCTTGACAGGGCTGACCAGCAAAACTTACCGTTGCACTGAGATGGGCTTGGTTCGCATTAGCCTCCTTGCGTTATCGATGATGCTCTGGATGGCCACGTTTACCTCTCGCGCGTGGGCCGGAAAGAACGACCTTCAGCTGCTCAACCTGTGTCCTTCGGCAGCGTCCATTCTCAAGGTCCCAGAGTGCTCGTGGGTGCAACGCGGGAGTGACGGCTCGATCACCGGCTCGGTCATGCCCGATGCCCAGGGCCGGGCAGACTTCCGCAGCCTGATGTCCGAGCTGGGCGTCGTGCTCGCGCCTCGCATCCCCTCGGTGGCTGAAACAGGAGGGATCAAGGGATTCCAACTCTCTCTCGATCTTGGCCTCACCGAAATCAGCAACAACCAAAGATACTGGAACGGCGTCGAAGGCGTTTCAGCGACAAATCCCAACGGGGGGCCGCGGCCGGATCCCATGCTGACCACGATTGGGGCTTTTGTGCGCAAGGGGATCTGGCTGCCGGTGCCAACCATGGAGTTGGGCTTCGGGGCGGTGCACCTCCTCGACTCGCACCTCACGTCCTGGCAGGGCTACATGAAGGTGGCGATCCATGAGGGGTTCCACGACTGGGCCCTCCCCTCCTTCGCGCTGCGCCTGGGGATCGGATACCTGACCGGCACGGATCAGGTCTCGATGACCACCACCAGCGTCGACCTTCTGGTATCGAAGGGATTTGCCCTACTCAAGACAGCGCAGATCGAGCCCTTTGCCGGTTGGAGCTGGATCTCGATCTTTGCCCATAGTGGGCTCATCAACGCAACGCCTTCCTGTGGCGCCAATCAGCCCGTCGGGAGCAACCCCGGAGACTCGTCCTGCGCGAACTTCAGTTTCCCCGACCAAGACGCAATCACCCGCTTTCGACTCTTTGTCGGATTCAGGCTCAAGTTCTCAGTCGTATTCTTCGCCGCCCAGTATGACGTCTTCTTCGCCGACTCAAGCCGATACGCGGGCAGCGATAGCGCCAAGGATCAAAGCGCCACGCAGAACGCCTTGTCGCTCAGCGCGGGTCTAGGCTTCTAGCGACCGCACGTCGGCAAAGGCGGGCGCAGCGAGCGGGGCAGGGGTTGCGGGTGGGGGGCCGAAGGGCGAA
>PMJE01000560.1 GCA_003157315.1 Myxococcales bacterium
TCACAAGGAGTGGTTCGAGGACAATTTTCTTCCCTCCATTCTAGAGAACCTGCAAATGCGTGCCCACACATCATTCTCTGTGGAGTTCGAAGTCCCGGAGGAGTCACCAATGACAGCCAAGCCACAGGATGCCGCGGGCGAGTCGGTCAGCGAGGTCGCCCCTTGGCGTCCTACTCCAGCCGGCCTAGACATCCGCTACACCTTTGAGACATTCGTAGTCGGCGCAAGAAACCAGTTTGGGCATGCGGCAGCGCGCATGGTGGCTGGCGCTCCAGGTTCGAAATACAATCCCGTGTTCCTCTATGGGGGTGTCGGGCTAGGGAAGACGCACCTCCTTCACGCCATCGGGCACGAGATTCACCGCCAGCATCCTGACTGGAAGATCACGGTGGTGACCTGCGAGCAGTTCGTCAGTCACTTCATCCGGTCGATGATGAACCAGCGCCGGCAGCCGAGCAGCATCAGCCTGATGGAGGAGTTTCGCTCGTACTACCGCGAGAAACCGGATGTTCTCTTGGTCGACGACATACAGTTTCTCGCCAACAAGGACAGCTCGCAGGATGAGTTCTTCCACACCTTCAACGCCCTCCATCTTGCGCAGAAACAAATCGTGCTTACTTGCGACAAGCTGCCAGCCGAATTGCCCGGTGTCGAAGAACGTCTGCAGAGTAGGTTCGCCTGGGGCCTGATCGCGGAAATTGGCCATCCCGACTTGGAAACGCGCGTTGCGATTATCAAGCGCAAGGCCGAGATCGAAAGGATGGCCCTAGGCGACGATGTGGCCCTTACTATCNNCATCGACAAGGAGTTTGCTGACGAGGTCCTCAAGGATCTGGTGAGCGCGACCCCGCAGGGTTTCAGCATCGAGTCCATTCAGCGCGAGGTGGCGACGTACTTCGATATCAAGCTGCATGATCTGAGAGGGCCCAAGCGCCTCCAGTCTGTCGCCCGGCCCCGCATGATCGCGATGTACTTGGCTCGCAAGCTCACGCGCTCGAGCTTCCCCGAAATTGGCAGCCACTTCGGCGGCAAGGATCACTCGACTGTCATCAGCGCCGTCAGGAAGATCGAACGCTTGGTGGCTGAAGACTCCAATCTGCGTAGCGTGGTGACCACGCTCGAGAGCCACCTTCGTCAGCGCTAGTCCCCACGGCGGCGGTCTGTCCGCGCTCCTGGATCCGCAGACGGTTCGGCCCTCTGGCGCGTACCGCGTCTGCCTGTCGTGCTGGCGATATCGCTCTGGGTCGCGCTGCGTCCCATGTCAAGCTCTGTCCATCCTTCCTTCGCTCGAGCGTCCCAGGATCACGCTTCTCTATCAACAGTTGACTGTCGAAATCTCTGGGACAAAGCTGTGGGGTATCGCCACGCGCTGGTCATGAGGATCCCGTCACCTTCATGTTCCCAGTTTTTCCCCAGACTTCTCCACGCTTCTTCCGACGAGAAAACTGTTCTTTCAAGGAATCCACAAGGCCTTACACTACTGCTCTCTTTGATCAGATCTTTATAGATTCAGAGTGACCGGTGATGAGACAACAGGACTAGGGTGACCAATGGACATTCGGATCGACAAGAACAAGTTGCTTCGGGGACTCTATCTGGCGCATGGCATAGCCGACCGGAAGAGCACGATGCCCATCCTTGCCAACGTTCTGATTCGAAGTGAGGGGGTGGATCGCATCTCGTGCGCGGCGACAGACCTAAAGGTCACGATGGTGGTAACGCTGCCTGCCAAGGTTGAGCAGGAAGGGGGAGTGACCGTGGGAGCGCGGCAAGCCTTTGAGATCGCAAAGGGACTGTCCGGTGAAGAGGTTCACCTGCACAGAACGGAACACAACTGGCTGGAAATTCAGAGTGGCCGCGCGGAATTCAAGGTGGTGGGGATGAGCGAGAGGGACTATCCGAAACTTCCGGCGGTGGCTGACGCGGAACTGTGTCAAGTCGACCCTGCAATTCTCTCTGAAATGATCGGCAAGACAGTCTTTTCCATCTCGCAAGATGACACGCGACCTCACTTGGCGAGCGTGCTGTTCGAGGCAGATGGAGAGAGCGCCCGTATGATCTCGACCGACGGTCATCGTCTTTCCAAGTTTGGCAAAACGCTGGCAAAGGGACCCAAGCTGGCCAGCGGAGTGCTGATCCCGCGCAAAGGGGTAGCGGAGATCAGGAGGGCCATAGAAGGCAGGGAGGCCGCCTGCGAGATCGGAGTGCACCAGGGATACTTCGTGCTTCGCGCCGACGACATGCTGCTGACGGTGAAGCTCAGCGAGGGGCAATTCCCACCGTATGAGCAGGTCATCCCCAAGGAGAATGACAAGATCATAGTGATCGAACGCGAGATTCTCTTGGATGCGCTTCGCCGAGTTTCCATCATCGCTTCGGACAAGACTTGGGGCATAAGGCTCAGTCTGGAGAAGGGGTCGCTGGCCATCGAAGCAGACAACCCAGATCTTGGTAATGCGCGTGAGAAGCTGGACGTCGACTACAAGGGATCGTCATTGCAGATCGGCTTCAACGCACGCTACTTCATCGACCTCTTGTCGGAGATGGCTTCGAAAAACGTGCGGCTTGAGTTGGGAGAGGATCTGGACCCGGCGGTAATCCGTCCCGCCGATGACACCGACTACCTTGGCGTGGTCATGCCCATGAGACTTTGAAATGGGAACCCTGAGAG
>PMJE01000581.1 GCA_003157315.1 Myxococcales bacterium
GTCCACATCGGCGTGATCAGCAGCAACATGGGGGCTGGGTCGGATGGATCGTGCCAAACCAGAGTTTTGGGCGACCGGGGACTCCTGTATGGCAACGATCCCAACAATCCTCTCGCGTCGGTCGCACCCGGTGCTGATCCAACTTTGGGAGGTCACCCGGATCCCAATGGCTGTGGCCTGCACTCGGGCCAACGTTGGATCTCGGACATTGCGGATCCAAAGGGGAACGGGCGGATAAAGAACTACGACGGAAATATCCAGGACGTCTTCTCCTGCCTGGCCACACAGGTGGGAGTCGGTGGCTGCGGGTTCGAGCATCAACTGCAATCAGTTCGCGTGGCACTAAATGCCGACTATCCCAATGATCCCAAAGACACCCCCAATCAGATCAACCCAGAAAACATTGGCTTCGTGCGCCCAAAGGGCTACCTGGCGATTGTTCTCATGACCGACGAGGATGACTGCTCTGCTGACCCGGACGACGCAATCAACGATTCGATGTTCTTGCAGACCCAGAACCCCACGACCGAAACTGCCAGCCTGCGGTGTGCGGCGCGCGGCCATGTGTGCAATGGTCTGCCGATTCCTGGCTATGAGGACCCGTCGCTAGGCTACCAGCCGCCCAACCCGCTCCCGGCGCCCAACATTGGCTTCTCAACCGCTTTTGCCAACTGCGATGCCAAGGACCAGCCCAATCCCGCCACCGGCCAGACCGACCACCACTATCTTCCGCTCATCACAGTGCAGGATATGATCAATAGCGTAAACAGCGTGACCGCCTGGGTTGTCGATAGCACGGGCAACTACGTCTACGACGCCAGCGGCAATCATCTCTCGGTCCAGAAGACGCCCGACAAGATTCTCGTGTCAGGCATCATCGGCTGGCCCCCGGACGCGAACTCTCTCTCGCTAGCTCAATACCAGATTGGCATAGATACCACCTCGCTTCCTGTCCCATCGAACACCTATTGGGACTACATGCCCATTTGCAGTATTCCTTCGATCAAGTCGGCCAATGGCAACATCTACAAGGCATATGGCGGACTTCGCCTGAAGAAGTTCATCGATGCCTTCCAGAAGACCGATTTGCAGGACAATCCTATTCAAAACACCTTCAGCGTGTGCAACGCTGACTTCACGGATGCGATGACCCAGATCGCCAATGCGGTGGCTCGGGTGATGAGGCCCGGCTGTGTACAATACCCATTGGTCGACACAGATCCGAGCACGCCCGGCGTCCAGCCCGAATGCCAGGCCATCGACCGCATAGCGTGCGATGCGCCCGGACAGGGCAACTGCCTTGTCAGCGGGTATGAGGAGAATTCCCGCGCCGAGTGCATAGATCCCACTACCGGACTTCCTCTTGACCCGACAAATCCGCAAGTCGCCAATGTGCCGGACACCGCTCGGCCTTGCTGGTACCTCTACTACGACCTGACGCCAACCACGGGTTGCGCGGACGCATACCGGGGCCAAAGAATCACTGTTCTGCGCAAGACAGGAGAAATCGCGCCTGCGGGTACGCTGCTATCGATGCAGTGCTTGACCTGCCCCACGACCGACGCGACCTGCTCCGCAGAATAGCGGCGTGAAGCCGCGGTCCGAGGACACGCCCGTTCGCGGTCATCCGTTGATCTTGACCATGACTCCTCCGCTGATCTCAGTCGTGGTATCGCCGGATACCTTGGCGTTCTGACCCGAAAGCGTCGCCCCAGCGGCGGCCAGCTCAAGTTTGGACTGGGCGCCGCTAGCGCTCAATGTCTTCTTGCCTTCGATGGTCACTGTGCCATCGCTATTCAGACCAAGACTCGCGTCGCCACACACCAGCTTGATCTCCTTGGCGGCCGTGATGGTGATGACACCATCCTTGAGATCCACGCTGCAGGTCCCATTCTTGGTCGAGGTGACGCTGTAGTGCTGATTGGCGGAGATGTTGTACTCGCCATCTACCGTAGTCGTCTTGTGCGACCCGACGACTACCAGGGTGTCGCCGTTCTCGACTTCAACTGTTCTGCCCCCGTAGTACGTCCCGTCGTGGGCGCCAAAGATCGCATCGGTGTTGGTACCCTCGACCGTCATCTTGCGGTCGGCACTGTAGGTTTGCGCCTCGTTCTTGGTTACGCTGATGCTCTCGTTCCCATGCACCGTCACCTTGCGATCGGCCTGCACAGTGAGACTCTGGTCGTGCTTGACCAGGGTGGACATGTTCCGTTCAGCCTGGACGTGCAGCTCCTCGTGGCCCTTGTTGTCTTCAAAGCGGATCTCATTGAAGTTGGCTTCAGTGCCCTTCTTGCTGCTGCGGGTCTTGATCCCACTTTGGGTCTTGTGCTCCGGCAGCGCATAGGGCGGCATGTTGTCCGCGTTGTAGACACTGCCCGTGACCAGTGGCCGATCCAGATCGCCCTCCAAAAACTCCACCACCACCTCGTTGCCCACGCGTGGGATGTGAATCGCGCCCCAGCGATTCCCCGCCCAAGGGTGCGCAACCCGCACCCAACATGAGCCGTTCTCGTCGAAGACTCCCTCGCGATCCCAGTGGAATTGCACCTTGATCCGCCCGTACTTGTCAGTCCAGATCTCTTCGTCGGCTGGCCCCACCACGCGCGCGGTCTGCGGGCCCCGAACCATGGGCTTCTCCAGCCGCGGCGATCGAAACTGGGTCTGGCTGTCGATCGCGGTGACTGCGATCTCACAGGGCACCCCGAGCGGATGGCTTCCCGATGTGAAGGGCGAGTTGCGCAGCGTGATCTCGGTCCCGGTTACCAAGAACCGCCGGTTCGCATACGCCTCGCAGTTGGCAAGGGAAAACAGAAACCCAGTTGTCAGCCAGCGTGCGGTGCCTTTGCCCTGATAGCGCTGGACTGCGCAGCGGTTCTCCTCCAGCCGCATCTGGGCGAGCCGTTCGCCTTCTTCCCGGCTCTTGTCCGGCGCCGCCTCGTCTTCCGTGTCTTCCTGGTTCTCCGCCAGAACGCACTTGGCTGGGTAGTCGTAGACCGCCAGTTCTGCGCACTTCGGCTCTGTTTCGACCTGGCGGCGCACGGTCAGCTCTGCGTTCCGGCCGTGCAGCCGGAAATCGAAGTCCGCAAGGGTGACGGTGTCTGGCCGGATCGTGAAGCTGTCCTGCCAGGTCTGCAAATAGTCCGAAGAACTAGAACTACTCGACGGGTTCCCCATCCACACTGCATCGAAGCCCTCGTGCACCTCATGCGAGCTGAGCGAGTCCAACAGCACCAGGGTGTGTCCCTTCTCGCTGTGCTCGAAGTAGTAGTAGATGCCCTCATGGGCGAGGATTCGGCTTATGAATTCGAAGTCGGATTCGCGATACTGGGTTACGCAGTCCCAGCGTCGGTACTTGCCGAGCAGCGACTCACGAAATGGGCTGAGCTTGTGCTGGCGTAGGATCTGCTTGACCACCTCAGGCACGGTCGTGTTCTGAAAGATCCGACAGTCCCGGTTGAGGGTCAGCAGCCACAATTCGGGGCTGATAGTCGCGCGGTAGTGCGCGTACCCGTCTCGCCACCCCAGCCGCTGGGCCCTGGTGACAATCCCGCTGAAATAGCGAACTTTGTCGGTCGCAAGCGGCAAACAAATGGTCAGGGTCTGCCCCAACAGGGTCTGCGGTTGGAGAATTCCATCTGGGCCGAGCACCTGCCGTAGCGCCTCGGGTTCGCTCAGGTTCACCAACTCGACCTGATACTCGAACAGGCACCCCAGGGATTCATGGCCTTGCACCTCGCACACGCCCAGCGTGTTGTCCTTCAAACCGGTAACTGTCACCGTCATCGCCGACGGCGAAATGTCGAAAGCAGTGCTCATGGTGGTGGTGCCAGGTTGCGGGCCCAGTGGTCGCTGAAGAGATGCAACACGTCGGCCAACGATGCGTCCCCTCCCGCCAACACCCGCCTCTGGGGAAGCGAGAGCTTCTCCATCGCGTTCACGGGAACCACGGGGGCGCGCAAAGTCCAGTGGCGCGAGCCCTCGTGGTCAGGATCCGCCAGGTAGGCAAGCATCAGGCTGGGCGCTGGGCCGAGCGCGATGAGCAGCCGGCCGCTTTCTCGCGTCCAAAGAAACGACGGTATCTGCGCGGCCAGGCGCCGTCGCACAAGTTCCAACCAAAACGCTCGTAGCTCGTCGGTTGGAGCCGGGCAATCAAGAACCAGCACCCCAGCAGGCGAGTCAGCTTGTCGCGCTTGAGCACAAGCTGTGCCGAGCGCAACCAGAGCATAGGCCGCAGCCTCGCACGATCCGCCCAAGGCTGCGCAAAGGTCAGCGCAGCTCGATCTGAGCAAGAGCGCGTCCAGCGCCTGGACATCCGGCCGAATATCGGACGCCAAAGCGTCAATCTCGGCCGCCAATTGACCGGTGGCCAGTCGATGCGCGGTGGTAGCCAGTCGGGCGGCGGCCTCGCACAAGGATGCAAGCCGCAGGGGAAACAGCGGAATCTCTACACTCGACGAATGATTCAGTGACGCGAAAACCACTACTGGGAAGAACCGGCCCACGGCGTCGTGGCCGGGCACAAAGACCCCGATGAACGGCGAGGCATCCGCGGCCAAAGACACCAGGAAACACGTCGGCTCCACGGGTAGCCGGGCGCGCTGCAGGTGCTCGACCCCTTCTTGAAACCAGCGGTCGAGCCCGGCCTGCACAAATGCGCCAGCGTTGATCCGGACGAAGTCGCGCTCCGCGGGAATCTTTCCGTAGAAACCCACCACAGCGGGCACTGCGCTTGCTAATTGCGACACGCGGCAGCCCCGGGCGTGATGCTGCGTGGAAGCGCGAAACGCGCAAACAGGTCGCGCACGGTATCCGGCTTGAAATCGACTTGCACCTTCCCCTGGCCGAGTGCAGGCGTGAACGAAAGTGAGATGACATCCCGGTTGCCGCTGGGGCTTGCCCCTTGGCCGAGCAAGTGAAACAGGGCCCAGTCGCTGTCCTCGCGCGGGCCGAGGGATTCCACTTCATCGGACTTGATATACAGACGCAAAAGCGCGCGCCGGGACGGCCACAGGATCTCATCCCAGCGCTCCACCGCGTTGAGACCCACGACCTTCTTGCCGCCAGTGTCGAGCACGATCTTCGAATATTGTGCCGACGGGCGAATGCGCACCTCGACCGGCATGCCCAGTCTGGCCGGCTCCTTGGCGAAAAGTCGGCTCGACAGATCCTGGGCGCGCGACAAGAACTTCAGGAAGTCGTCTCGGTATCTGACCGAGGCTCCTTCCTTGACCCGGAAGATGGAGCCCGCGCGTTCGATGTCGGCCTGCAATGCCTCGGCGAAGTACTGCCAAAGAATGCCGGTGGCCGGCTGGAAGAATCTTTCCATATCGGCCAGGCGCGCCTCGACGGTCGCCTTGCCCGTGGCAAAGGGGAACTTCCCTGCCAAGAGATCGTCAAAAGCCACCACCACGGTTTCGCACCACTTGCGATTGGCCAGTTCCGCGCTCGCCCCCACCACTGCCACCTCGGCCCCGCGCAAGGGCGGCATTAGAATGCGTTCCAACAGACCATGTTCCCAACCCCGGTCGTTGTAGCGAGCGATCAAGCCGGACAGGCTAGTTCGCTGAGTCTTGAGCGCGGCCTGGAATGCCTTGGGCTCGGGTGTACCCTGCTCGCCCATGGCGGCCGCGATCTCTAGCAGGATCTGGTTGTATTGCTCGAAGCCGGTCGGCTTCACCGCCCCGAAGTGCAGCAAGCCGTCGAACTCGTCCGACACCTGCTTCTCTCCTCGATTCTCGCTGGCCAACGGGTCGGCGCGAGGAACCGCGAAGTCCGCCGCGCCTCTGAGCCGGCCCGGCGCCCTGCCCGCCAGCGATTCGTCCTCGAGACTCAGATTCTCACCCAGGTTGCGCCAGATGGTATCGAAGGGTTTGTCACTCGCGAGCTTCTTCAAGAGCGCGCGGGTCTGCTCCAGGGTGGTCGGCTCACGCACCGCCAGGCCCAGCAGAAACGTCTTCCACACACCCACGTACTGAGCGAAGTAGTCGGTCTTGATTCGCGCAATGGCCTTGGCATCCTGGGCTTTGCGTTCCTGGCCGAGGATCCACGCATCGTCGTCGACATCTTGGGCCTTCTGCATCTGCGCGAGACGCTGCTTGACCATGCGACAGCCGGCCGGGGTGAAAGCGCCGCGCACCGCGGTTGTCGGCCGCTTCTGTCCTTCTTCGACCTGGAAGAACGTGACCGCGCTGCCCAGCAGGTCCACCAGCTTCAAATCGCGCGGCATGGCCGGGTCATTGATGATCTCGGCCAACGGATCGTCGCCCAGCCCGATCAGTTTGGCCCGGGCCACGCTCACGAACTTGGCATCCCGGTCAATCAGCTCGGCGGGATCCCGAGTTCCCGCCGCGTAGGAACGCACCAGGCTCTCCACCACGTGCGGAGCCCGCGAAGTCGCCACTGGCCCGGTCAAACTCTCCCAGCGCGCCGCTGCCCTCTGCCCTGCGCGCTTGCACGCCTCGAACCAGTGCGCGGTGCGGGGAGTGGGTTCGTCGGGTGCCTTGGTCTCAGTGAGCAGCAAGTGCAAAACTAGGGCGTCCATCAGTTCAGCCGGCGCAAGCCCAGAAGCCTTGGCCATATCCGCGCGCAAAATGGGACGCACGAGCAAACGTTCGATGGTCGTGCGCAAGCTCTGGTTGACCGCAGAGCGGGGAAACAGCACCGAAGCTTCGCGGTCCTCCGCCATGGTCTTGGCCATGGCCTCGACGGATTCCAAGGTCTCGGCCGAGGGCAAGGGGGCGACCTTCTGGCCTTGCCGACTGGCCGACAGCCTGTCGACGAATCGGCGCGCCTCGTGGATGAACTCCCGACTGCTGCAATACGACCGAATCGGCAGAAAGAGAAACCCGGCCGCTCCCGCCAGTGCGCAAGCAGTAAGGAGCAACCGCCTAATTCGCTGTCTCAGCAAGACCCGGGCGCTGCGGATGGCGACGTCCTTGTCGGGGAAGACCACCTCGGTGAAGAAATCACGCAGAAAGTAACTCTTGGGCTTGCTGACCGCCACCGCCGCTGCCCGCGCAGGGACGCCGAATGCCTCGGCCATCGACTTCATGATC
>PMJE01000238.1 GCA_003157315.1 Myxococcales bacterium
GGCGGGCCGTTTCATCTTCATCGATCGGCAGAATGCGGCGTCTGCGCGCCGAAGCATCGAAGAGGCGGGCCGGCGCATCCGGGGCGGTGTCTCGGTGCTGATTTTTCCCGAAGGCACGCGCACACGCGACGGGCAGATGGGCCCCTTCAAGAAGGGCGGCTTCCACCTGGCCATGGACGCAGGTGTGCCCATCGTGCCCATCGCCCTGCGCGGCACGCGCGCGCTCATGCCGCGCGGGAGCCTGCGCGTGAAGAGTGGCGAAGTGTTTGTCACCATCGGCGCCCCCATCCCCACCAGCGGACTCGCAATCGATGACCGGCCGGCGCTTATCGAGCGTGTGCGCGATGCTATTGCGACCATGGCCGCGGAACCCGGCGGGCCAATTCCACGATAGCTCCGACAGACCCTAGCTTGTGGGCGTTGCAGGATTTGAACCTGCGGCTTCCACCGTGTGAAGGTGACACTCTTCCACTGAGTTAAACGCCCGTACAGAGTTTTGTGTAGGCTGAAACCTCCGTTCCGTCAAGGGGCTGGCTGATTGTTTCGTTTCTGTCCTCGTGCATCTCAAGGTGTCTGAAAAGGCCGCGCAGTCCCAGCCCACGGCGCGCTGTGGCGTTCAAGAATCAACATGGAAGCCGTGGGCAGAATTGGTGATGGCACGTGTCCAGTACCAGCCCCGCCCATCACGATTCACGCGGCGGTCACAGACCTCGTGCGCTCACCCACTTTCGTGCACGTTGAGCACGACCTTGATCACGTCGGGATCTCCGCTGTCCACCAGCTTGAAGGCAGCCGCGGCGTCTTGGATGGGCATTTCGTGCGTGATGAGCCGCTCGGGGTGAAGCAGGCGCTTCGCCAGCAAGCGCAGCGCGCGCGGGAACTCGCCTGCGGTCACGCGCGTGGCGATGATCTCGCCTTCCTTCATCACCAGGGTCTTGAAGTGCACGGGCGTGAGCTGTTCGCCCAGGCCGGCGGTCACCACGCGCCCGCCGTGGCGGATCATCTGCACGGCTTGGGCCAAGGGCGGCTCGCGGCCGGGTATCTCGTGGGCGTGCCCCACGCATTCGATCACGCAATCAACCCCCACGCCACGGGTCAGTTCGCGCGCGCGTTCCACAGGGTCGTCATGTCGAATGTCGACCACGTGATCCGCGCCCAGGGCGCGCGCAGTGTCCAGGCGAAACGGGGCCAGGTCGCACATAATGGTGAACGCGGCGCCAGCGCCGTGGCAGAGCACGTCGAGCACCGACAGTCCCAGCTTGCCCGCGCCCAGGATCGCCACCGTCTCGCCCGGTTGCACGTGTCCACGTTGCAGGACATGGTGACCGAGCCCGTACATCTCGACCATGGGCACGACCTTCATCGCCACGTTGTCGGCTAGACGGTAAAGGTTGGCTTGCGGAACCGCCACGAACTGGCCGAAGCCGCCGTTCAGATCCAATCCCAGCAGCTTGAGCGTGGCGCAGCAGTTGATGTGTCCTTCTAGGCACGCTGCGCAGGAGTGACAGGGCAGGATGGGATCCACGGCAACGCGATCGCCGACCGCAAAGCCGCGCACGTCTGGTCCCACTTCCTGGATTACACCGCCGAATTCGTGACCCAAGATTGCGGGGAATCGCACCCGGCCGTGAAATTCTCCCCGATAGACGTGCAAATCGGTGCCGCAGATGCCGGCGGCGCTGGTTCGCACCAGGACTTCGCCGCGCCGGATCTCTGGGTCAGCGGCGTCGCCGAAGCGCAGGGTACGATCACTAGTGAGGACGGCAGCTTTCATGGCCTCTTCGCAAACGGAGACAGACTAGGGAACGTTGCCGACGCCGACCTGGCCAAGCTGCTCTACGAGTCCGCAGACTATACCTAGGCCGACCACGGTGGGGCGCTCTCGGCGGGACACGTCTAGAAGGATGGTGCCAGCACGCCATCCTCGTCCATGGGCCTGTGGCCCTTCCCGTGGGGAACAGGTTTTTCTGGCCGTGGCGGGCGAGAGTGACCAGCAGTTGGCGTGCTCGGCGTAGCTTCCAGCGTCGCGTCCAGCGAAGCGGACTCCTCGGGAACGACGGAACGTGCCACGTCCTTGAAGCTCGCCTTCTTGAAGACCACAGCCAAGGGAGACTTGCCCTGGGGGACTTCGATCTCAAATGGAGTCACGCCCAGTTGTTCTCCCGTGTCCTTGCGGGCGACTGCAGCTCCGACCGGATCAGAGCGGAACTTGATGGTCACCTTGGATGGCAAGGCGGGAACGACCGGAAGCGCGGCCGCGGGCGTAGGCGCGGGCGCAGGCGCAGGTGCCGGGTTGGTCACTGCCGGTTGCACGACCGCCGGCCGCTCACTTGATCCGGCACGCATCACTAGGAATGCAGCGACGCCACCAGCGGCCAAGGCGGCCACCAGGATGCCAGCCAGCAAGCCTGTGCGCGATTTTGGAATCACCTCTTCAGCTTCGACCGCGACAGCAGAATCGCGGAAGGTCGACGGCATCGGGGCCGCGCGCGCGCCCAAATCTGGGTCATTACCGAGCAGGACCACGTCGCTGACGTGACCGTCGGCCAGCCGCGATGGCGAGGCCCCCCTCTCCGAACCGTACCCGGCCAGCGGGCCAGGGGTCGGCACGATCGAGGGCGCCAGCGCATAGCGCTCTGGATCGAGCATAGCCACGCGGAAGTCATCCATGCCGCGGAATCGCTCGTCGCGGTTCTTGGCCAAGGCACGCAGCAGAATGGACTCGCAGGCGGCAGGGATGCGTGGGTTGATGGCGCGCGGCGAAGGAATCGGCGCGGTGATGTGCTTGACGATGATCTCGCCATAGCCTTCGCCACCGAAGGGCACCTTGCCCGTCATCATCTCGAACAGGATAACGCCCAAGGAATAGACGTCGGCCCGATGGTCGATGTTGGGCCTGCCTTCGCATTGCTCGGGCGACATGTAGTAGGGCGTGCCCATCACCGAGCCAGTACGTGTCTTGTGAGAAACCTTGTCGTCGCCCAAGGTCAGCTTCGCCAGGCCGAAGTCGAGCACCTTCACGAAGTCGGTTGTGCCGCCCTTGTGGATGAGAAAGATGTTCTCGGGCTTGAGGTCGCGGTGGATAATGCCGTGCGCATGTGAGGCAGCAAGGGCATCGGCGACCTGAGCCGCGATGCCGAGAGCACGAGCAGGCTCCAGCGGAGCCTCGCGTCGCAGGCGATCCGACAGAGCCTCGCCCTGCAGGAACTCCATGATGAAGTAGAAGTCGCCGTCGGTCGTCGTGCCGAAATCGTGGATGTCGACGATATGCTCGTTGCCGATCTGGTTGACCGCTTTCGCCTCGGTCACGAAGCGAGATACCACCTCCGGATTGCGCGACAGCTCGGGGTGGATCGCCTTCATCGCCACCTTGCGCCCGATGACCGGGTGCTCGGCCAAAAAGACCACGCCCATCCCTCCCTCGCCAAGTTTGGCCGTGATCGTGTAGTTGCCGATCGTCTGACCGACCGCGATCATGGGTGATGATGCAAGCGAAGCCACGCTAAAAGTCCTATACCAGCGTATCTACTACCTTCGGCGATTTCCAGACTTCAGTCAAGGATAAGGAGTCAAGGACCAGGCGATTGAAACCCTGGAATGTGATTGTGTTTCCGCCCACTTATCAAAGCCGGAAGCTTCAGCCAAAAAAAATCGACCGCCGCTCAAGCAGCAGGTCCGCAATCATGCGGTCGACAACGCTCCGCACCTGCTCTGCGACTTCCAGCGTGTCGCGATCTGGCTGCGACATGGGCGAGATCGCTTGGCCGATCTGAATGCTCCACTTGGCTGGCACCGGAAGCAGGCCAAATGGTCCGAGAAGGGGGAAGGTGGGTGTGATTGGGATGTAGGGCAAGCCGAAATGTCTAGCTATGCGCGTTAACTTGGCTACCACGGGATGGGCCTCCTCGGCGCCTACAATGGCGACCGGGATTATTGGGACCTTGGCCGTGCGCGCCAGCCGAACGAAGCCACCGCGTCCGAAGTTGGTCAGGCGGTAGCGCTCCCGGTACGGCTTGCCCACGCCGCGCAGGCCTTCGGGGAAAACACCCACCAGATCACCGCGTTCGCAGAGATCGAGGGCGTTGCGCATCGACGCGCGCACGCCTCCGATGCGCGCCACCACCGGCCGCATCCACGGCGATCGAACGGCGAAAGTTGCAACCAGGGGCCGCAGGGGTCTGTGCGCGGGATGCAGTGAGTGGCAAGCGTGGATGAGCATGGCCCCGTCGTAGGGCAGGCCGCCCGAGTGGTTGGCGACCAGCAATGCGGCTCCGCTGGCGGGTACATTTTCCAGGCCGCGCAGCCGCACACGGAAGTAGCGCGACCATAGAAATTCGAGGGCAGGGGCGGTGCGTTCGAGAAACCCAGAGTCGAAGCCGAAGTCGGGCAGGCCGGCCGGATCAGCCATCGGCTGGCGCATGGCCTCGACGATCGCTTTGAGTGCGTCCTTGATCGACGGGTCCATAATGGTCGAGTGCAGGCCGGGCTCTCAGGATTCGATGAGAGTCCGCAGCCTTTCGGTCCAGCGTTGCACGATGTCGCCCAAGGTGTCCGCAGGCAGGGCAGCCCCTCCTTGCGCCATGTCCTGCCGGCCACCGCCCTTGCCACCCAGTTCCTGCAATAGCAAGTTCACGATCTTCCCTGCATTGAGCTTGTCCTGCGCGGCCGGCGTGACCGCACACACCATCGCGACCTTGCCCTCGACCGCGCCCACCAGGACCAGCACGCCAGGATCCATTCGCGGCTTGAGCTTGTCCGCGGTCTCGCGCAGGATCTTCGGATCGCCCACGCCTACGTCGTGCACCAGCAGCCAGTACTTGCCGATTTGTTGGCGATGGGCCAGGGGGTCGCGTGAGCCACCGGATGCAATCTGCGCCTTTAGCTTGCCGATTTCCTTCTCGCGATCGCGCAACTCGCCTTGCTGCTTTTCCAGCCGCGCGGCGACTTCAAAGGGAGCGGCACGCAGGATCGACGCGGCCTCGCCGAGCTCGTTCTCCATGCGCCGCACGAGTGCCAGCGCGCCCAGACCGGTCACGGCTTCCAGGCGCCGCACACCCTGGGCCACGCCGCTCTCCTCCACGATCTTGATGAGCCCGATATCGCCTGTCCGCTGCACATGCGTGCCGCCGCAGAACTCCTTGGACTCGCCCATGGTCATGACCCGCACTGTGTCGCCGTATTTCTCGCCGAAGAATGCGACGGCTCCAGCCTGTTTGGCTTGAGCAATGGGCAACACATCGGTATTGACCGGCAGGTTGCGCAGTACGCGGAGGTTGGCCAGGTCTTCGACCTTCTGCTTGTCTTCGGGGGAAAGCGGCGCGAGGTGAGAGAAGTCGAAACGCAGGCGCTCCGGCGCGACCAGAGAGCCTTTCTGGGCCACGTGTTCGCCCAGCACCGTGCGCAGTGCCCAGTGCAGAAGATGCGTGGCCGAGTGGTTGCGCCGAATGGCGTTGCGGCGCTCGACGTCCACAGCTAGTTCCAAGGTGTCGCCCACCTGGATACGCCCGCTCACGATCTCGCACATGTGAACGGCGAGTGACGAGAGTGGCCGCTTGCTATCGATCACCTTGAGCGCGCCCAGCGGTCCAGTCGCGGTACCCGTGTCGCCGACCTGGCCGCCCTGCTCGCCGTAGAAGGGGGTCTCGCGGCAGATGACGGCAACGGGAGACTTGCACGGGGCCGCCACGCTGGTGACCTCCTGGCCATCGGCCACGATTGCCACGATTGCGCTCTTGGCGGTCATCTCGTCGTAACCGAGAAACTTCGTCGGGCCGACCCGGTCAAGGATGCTCTGGAACACGCCCTCCACCGCCAGTTCGCCCGAGCCTACGAATTCGGCGCGGCGGCGCTGTTCATTCATGCTGGTCTCGAATCCAGCTTCGTCGACGGTGAACTGGTTCGCAGAGGCAATCACGCGAGTCAAGTCGAAGGGGAAGCCGTAGGTGTCGTAGAGCCTAAAAGCGACCCCGCCCGGAATCATGCGGTCAGGGCGCTTGGCCATCTCATCGTCGAGCATGCGCATGCCACGGATCAGCACGTCGCGGAAGCTGTTTTCTTCCTCGCGTGTGATGGCCTCGATAACGCTGCGGCGATCACGCAGCTCGGGGTAGACGTCCCCCATCATGTCCACCACCAGGCCCGCGAGCCTAGGAAAATGGCTCCCGCTGCGAAGTCCCAGCAACCAGCCGTGATAGATGGCGCGCCTCATGATCCGGCGCAAGACGTATTCGCGACCAGTCTTTTCGGGGAAAACCCCGTCAGCAATGAGAAACGCGGCGGTGCGGGCGTGGTCCGCAATGGCGCGCATGGAAACCGCAGTCGAGCCGTCGCTGTAGTCTTCCGGCACGAAGGTCTTGCTCGTCAGCTTCTCGACTTCGGCGATCAGCGGCCGAATCAGATCAGTTTCGTAGTTGGATCGGAAACCGCCCAGCACGGCACACAGGCGCTCCAGCCCCATGCCGGTGTCGACCGAGGGTTTGGGCAGTGGCCGGCGCGTGCGATCGGGCAGCTGCTCGAACTGCATGAAGACGAGGTTCCAGATCTCGACCCAGCGGTCGCAGTCGCAGGCCGGCCCCTGACAGGCGCGGCCAGCCGCAACTTCGGGGCAGGGGATGTCATCGCCTTGGTGGTAGTGGATCTCGCTGCACGGGCCGCAGGGACCGACCTCGCCCATGGCCCAGAAGTTGTCCTTGTCGCCGAGCCCCAGGACTCGATCGTCGCCCACGCCAGCCACCTTCTTCCATAGCAGGCGCGCTTCGTCGTCGCTGTGATGTACGGTGTACACAAGGCGCTTGGGGTCGATGGCATACCCCTTGACCAGAAGGTCGTAGGCGAACCGGATAGCATCGGCCTTGAAGTAGTCGCCGAAAGAAAAGTTGCCCAGCATCTCGNNTGCTTGCCGCCGGCGCGCACGCACTTTTGCGAGCTGCAGGCGCGCGAGCGCGGCCGCTGCGTCTTGCCGGTGAAGATGTCTTTGAACTGGTTCATCCCAGCATTGGCGAAGAGCAGTGTCGGATCGTTGGCCGGCACCAGCGACGAGCTAGGGACCTCCTCATGGCCATGGGCGATGAAGGTGTCGAGAAACTTGCGGCGGACCTTTTGCGAAATCCAGGCTGACATGGGCCGTGCAGACTAGCGTGAGTCACCGCGCCCGTCGACCGTCTCGCTATTACTTGTTGAGCCGATCCGCGTTGTACTGTCCCGGCGGTATCGTGCCGCCGCCTTCTGACTGACCGGTCATGGCGTTGAAATCTTGGCCAACCTGGCCGCCTTTACTGACCCCACGGAAGTAGAGCGCGAAGTCGTCGGGGTTGGTCGATGCGGCAACCGCGTCTTCGTAGGTCACGAAACGGTTCTTGACCAGCTCAGTCAGTGATTGGTCGAAGCTGATCATGCCGTAGGGGTCGCGGCCGGTGGCGATGGCCTCGTGGATCTCGCGCGTGCGCTCCACATCGGCGATCAGCTCGCGTATGCGGGCCGTGTTGACCAGGATCTCCACCGCCGGCACCATGCCCATGCCGTCGGCCCGCGGTACCAAGCGCTGTGAGATCACGCCCTTGATGACCGAGCAGAGCTGCAGGCGGGCCTGGGTTTGCTGGTGAGGCGGATATATGGACACGATTCGGTTGATGGTTTCGACCGCGTCCACGGTGTGCAGAGTCGAGAGCACCAGGTGTCCGGTCTCGGCGGCGGTCAGCGCGATCTCAGTGGTCTCCAGGTCACGCATCTCGCCCACCAGGATGACGTCCGGGTCTTGGCGCAACGACGCGCGCAGGGCTCGCGCGAACGACGCCGTGTCGAACCCTACTTCGCGCTGGTTGATCACGCTG